>JAFSET010000020.1 GCA_017435615.1 Oscillospiraceae bacterium
CTGGTGTGGCAATCCGTTCTCTTGCAATGCGCAGCATTGCGCCGCCCGCAGGGCGGCAATTTGACATCCTCAACAGCTCGATAAATCGGAATTTAAAAATCCGGAGGGGGCGGAAAACCGCCCCCTCCGGGTAGATGGTTGCAATATCAATTAGCCTTTGACTGCGCCGGCGGCCACGCCCTTGATGATATGCTTCTGACAGAACATATACACCACAATAATGGGAATGATGGACAGCATAATGACTGCCATGGTTGCGCCCAGGTCCACGGTGCCGTAGCTGCCCTTCAGGTACTGCACATGGATGGGAATGGTCATATACTTGGTCCGGTCCAGTACCAGGTACGGCAGCAGATAGTCGTTCCAAACCCACATGATCTCCAAAATACCGACGGAGATCAGGGTCGGCTTCAGCATGGGAAGCACCACATTGAAGAAGGTACGCACCGGGCCGCAGCCGTCGATGGAGGCAGCCTCCTCAATGCCCAGGGGCAGACCCTTAACAAAGCCCACAAACATGAAGATGGCCAGACCTGCACCAAAGCCCAAATAGATGATGGGAATGGTGAAGGGGGTGTTCAGCTTCAGTTGATCGGCGGTAAAGGTCAGGGTGAACATCACCATCTGGAAGGGCACGATCATGGAAAACAGACACAGGTAGTAGAAGATCTTGCTGAATTTGCTGCCTACACGGGCAATATACCAGGCTGTCATGGAGCAGCACAGCAGGATCAAAAATACGGAAACCACCGTGATCAGGGTGCTGTAGGCAATGGACAGCAGGAACGGATAGTTGCCGAAGGTAAAGCCCTTGATATAGTTTGCAAATCCGGCGAAGGTTTCCGCTGCCGGCAGGGCAAAGGCATCCAAGTTGATACCGGCATTGGTCTTGAAGGAGTTGACCAGCACCGCAACGATGGGCAGCAGCCATACAATAGACAGCGCAGCAAAGAAGCAGGTCAGGATCAAGCTGCCGATAGGTGTACGTTTTTTCATTACTGCTGCACCTCCTTCCGGCCGGTAGCCCATTGCTGCGCCAGGGCCAGCACCGCCACCAGGATAAAGAAGATCACAGCCTTCGCCTGGGCAACGCCGTGGTAGTTCTTGTTGATGTTATAGGTGGAGTAGATGTTCAGAGCCAGCAGCTCAGTGGTGTTGATCTTCGCCATAGCCACCTTGTCGATGATTTGGGGAAGACCGCCGGTAAGAGCCATATTCTGATCAAACAGCTTGAAGGAATTGGTCAGGGTCAGGAAGGTGCAAATGGTGATGGAGGGCATCACATTGGGAATGATCACGTGGAACAATGTGCTGCTCCGGGATGCGCCATCAATTTTGGCAGCTTCCAGCATGTCTCCGGGTACCGCCTGCAGGCCGGCAATGTAAATGATCATCATATAGCCGATCTGCTGCCAGGCTACCAGGATCACCAGACCCCAGAAGCCATAGGTGGGATCAGCGGTCAAATAGGTGCTGTAGGCCTTCAAAATGCCGTCAAAGATCAAACTCCAGATATAACCCAGCACCACGCCGCCGATCAGGTTGGGCATAAAGAACACGGTGCGGAACAAATTGGAGCCCTTGATCTTTTGGGTCAGGGCATAGGCGATCATAAAGGCGATCACATTGATCAGGACGATGGACACCACAGCAAAAGCGGCAGTATTCCAGAATGCGTGGGTAAAGCCGGGGTCGGACAAAGCCTTTTGGTAGTTTTCAATGCCCTTAAAAACAGCATCTTTGGGAGTGTTGAAGTTGCAGAAGGACAGATAAATGCCCTGCAGGAACGGCCAGATAAAGCCGACGCAGAAGCAGGCGAAGGTAGGCAGCACAAACAGGGGGAACCACCGCTGAATGGGCCGGCGCACCAGCTTGCTGTTCATAGCTGACGGATCTTTTGCCAAGGGTATCTCCTCACTTTCTGTAATCATATGTCTGAGCGACGGGAAAGAAACTGTTAAAAAACAGTTGCTTTCTCCTCGCCCAGTGTCAAAGGGGACATAAGGGGTGGGCAAAAAGCCCACCCCATACGGAAAATCTGAAATTAGCCGTTCTGAGCGTTGTACTCGATTGCCCAGCCGGTGACGTATGCGTCAACAACAGCCTGCCAGTTGGCGTCGGTCTGATCTGCGGAGTAAGCAGCCAGAGCGGAGACGATACCGGCTCTCCAGTTGTCAACATTGGGGGTGTGGTTGAAGGCCCAGGTCACAGTGTAGTTACCGTTGGCCATGTACTCGTTGGCGTCGTTGAAGAAGACGTTCTCAGACTGTGCAGCGTTCTTGAAGGGGATGGGGCCAAACTGCTCAGCCATCATCTTGGTGCCGGCCTCAGAGGTCACGACCCACTTCATGAATGCCAAAGTAGCATCAATGTCTTCCTGGGAAGCCTTGGCGTTGACAGCCCAGCAGTTCTCAGTGCCGCAGCACAGGCCAGCCTTTTCTTCACCCTCAACACCGCAGTAGATGGGGATCATAGCCAGGTTGGCAGGATCCATGCCATACTTCTCAGCGTCGACCAGGTTTGCGTACTCCCAAGTGCCCTGCTGCCAGAACACAGCCTTGCCGGTGCCGAACTCAGCCTGGCTCATATCGCCGGTGGCGGTGGACAGCTCGGTGGTAGCAACGGCAGAATTGTTGATGTACAGATCCCAGATGTTCTTGTAGTTGTCCAGGTAAGCACCGGTAACGGTAGCGGGCTGTTCGGTCACGCCGTCGTCACGGAACTCGTAGTACAGAGGCATATTGGCCAGGTGGCCGGAGAAACGCCAGGAAGAGGAGCCGTCCAGACCGGCGGAAGCGAAGGCGTCGAAGCCCAGATCAGCAGCACGGGCGTGGATGTCCTCGGCAGCAGCCTTCAGGGAAGCAAAGTCCTTGATGTCTTCCAGAGCGTAGCCAGCGTCAGAGAGCAGCTTGGTGTTAACGATGATGCCGAAAGCCTCGTAGCAGTAGCCGATAGCCTTCAGAGCGCCCTCAGCGTTGTACAGGTTGAAGTCAGTGGTGGTCATCTCAGCCACGACGTCAGTACCGGTCAGGTCCAGGCAGTACTCGTCCCAGTCCAACAGGCCCTGTGCGTTGCCGCACTGGAACAGGGTGGGAGCCTCGTCCTTAGCCATCTCAGCGGTCAGGGTGTCGGAGTAGGTGCCGGAAGCAGCGGTCACAACCTTGACGGGCACGCCGGTCTCGGCAGTGTAAGCAGCAGCCAGATCCTGCCAAGCCTGATCAGCCTCGGGCTTGAAGTTCAGGTAGTAGACCTTGCCGGAAGCAGCGGCAGGGGCCTCGGTGGTGCCATCAACGGGAGCCTCGGTGGTGCCGTCAACGGGAGCTTCGGTAGTGCCGTCGGCAGGAGCCTCGGTGGTGGTGGGGGTGGTGTCGCCGCCGCAGGCAACCAGGCCACAAACCATGACCAGAGCCAGCAGCAGTGCAATCAGTTTTTTCATTTTGGTTTCCTCCTTTGTAATTTGATGTGCGGTAGTTTGCGCAACAAGTTGCACAGCTTGCACATCCTATTGTTAGAATACAACAGAAACACCCCGGTGTCAATTAAGCAGTTTATACAAATTATCATAAAAAGTTTTAGCCAAATATCATACGGAAGGGGCTTTAGTTGCGCAAAGTTGCGCATTTATTGTGGAAAAAAGTTGTTTTTTGTAAATTTTTTTCCAATTATCTCAGCAGAAAATACCCCACCACGGCAATGCCCAGTACGATGCGGTACACGCCGAACAGGGCAAAGCTGTGCTTGCGGACATACTCCATCAGACCCTTGATCACCAGCAGGCTGACCGCAAAGCTGACCGCGCAGCCTACCAGCAGCGCGCCGGTGGCAGTTGCGTTCATTTGCGCCCCCTCCAAAAGGAACTTCAAAAGCTTCAGGGCGCTGGCTCCCAGCATAGTGGGGATGGCCAGGAAGAAAGAAAATTCCGCGCCGGCACTACGGCTGACGCCCAGCAAAATCGCACCCAAAATGGTCGCGCCGGACCGGGAGGTTCCGGGGATCAGGCTCAGGCACTGGAAACAGCCGATAAAAATGGCGGTTTTGTAGTCGATGTCGTAAACGGTCTGCACAGCCAAGGTCTTTTTGCCACCCAGCTTTTCCACAAACAAAAATGCCACGCCGTACAAAACAAGGGTGATGGACACGACTATATAATTATAAAAGTGTGCATCCATCCAGTCATCCAGCAGAAGTCCGATGACCGCCGACGGCAGCACCGCCACCACCACCTTGAACCAAAGCTGCCAGGTGTCTTTTTTCTGCACCTCGTCCTTTTTGGGGGAGAAGGGGTTCAGCTTGTGGAAAAACAGCACGATCACCGCCAAAATGGCGCCCAACTGGATGACCACGTTGAACATTTCCATAAAGGCCTTGTTGGCCGCCGTGTCTGTCAGGGCTTGCAGGCTGATAAATTCGTCCAGCAGGATCAGGTGACCCGTAGAGGAAACCGGCAGCCACTCCGTAATGCCCTCCACAATGCCAAACAGCACTGCCTTCAAAAGTTCTATTATGTTCATCATTACACTCCTTTATACTTCTTTTCTCAAATTCCAGTTTGTCGAGCAGATTGCCCTGACGGGCAATGGCATTCTTCGAATGCCGGGGAAACGGATTGCCACGCCACTTAAGCGCACTGGCTCGCAATGACATATTGGTGGGTTTCCACTGTTTTGCTAAACAGGGAAATCACTGATACGCAACATTTTTGCGTTATTTGCAGCAAAACCAAAAACTTAAAGCGGTGTCATTGCGAGCCGCCAAAAGGCGGCGTGGCAATCTCAAAGGGGAACTTTATTCATTCAGATTACCAAAGGATATTGGGAACCTTAAATAATAAATATTTTTTGGCTGGCACGGGTCCTTTAGGATGCACAATA
>JAFSET010000021.1 GCA_017435615.1 Oscillospiraceae bacterium
GGCGGCGTGGCAATCTCAAAGGGGAACTTTATTCATTCAGATTACCAAAGGATATTGGGAACCTTAAATAATAAATATTTTTTGGCTGGCACGGGTCCTTTAGGATGCACAATACATCGCCTTGCATTTTGAGATTGCCACACCAGTGTGCGCACTGGTTCGCAATGACACATCGGTGGGTTTCCGCAAAATTCGAACGGCTCGAAAAATAAGAATTTGATTTTATGTTACAACAAAAGCATACTCCATTCCGGTGGGATTTGCAAGGAAAAATTGGCTGTTAACATTTTAGGGTCAAACAATTAACAAAATATTCACTATATCTTGGCCCAATGGGCTATAATAAGGTAAAATACAAACATACAAGGAGGACGACACCATGGCTGTATCTGTGCTGATCGTGGAGGATGACCGCAATATTCAGGAGCTTTTGCAGATGTATCTGGAAAAAGAGGGGTATGCGGTGACCGTAGCCGGTGACGGCGGACAGGGCCTTGCCAAATTCCGCAGCATCAAACCGGATCTGGTACTGCTGGATATTATGATGCCGGTGATGGACGGCTGGAGCGTCTGCAAGACCATCCGGGCCGAAAGCAAGACCCCGGTGATCATGCTGACCGCCAAGGGCGAGGTGGACGACAAGGTCACCGGACTGAAGGCCGGTGCGGACGACTATATTACCAAGCCCTTTGAAATGAAGGAGCTGCTGGCCCGGATCGAGGCGGTGCTGCGCCGCAGTGAGGGCTGTACCGGTGAAACCAAGCTCCGCCGGCTGGTATTTGACAAGCTGGTGATCGACATGGACGCCTTTGAGCTTCATGTAAACGGTAAAAAAGTAGATACACCTCCCAAGGAGATGGAGCTTTTGTTCTACCTGGCCTCCTCTCCCAACCGGGTGTATACCCGCAATCAGCTTTTGGACGAGGTTTGGGGCTTTGACTACTTCGGTGACTCCCGGACTGTGGATGTGCACGTCAAGCGGCTGCGTGAAAAGCTGGAAGGTGTGTCCGAAAGCTGGTGCCTGCGGACCGTCTGGGGTGTTGGTTACAAATTTGAGGTTCTATAAATGAAATCAACGTTCAGCCGGGTGTTTTTTCCTGCGGTGATCGTGCTGCTGGTGGCTCTGAGCAGTGTTGGCTTTCTGTTTCAGGCCCTGGCCAGGCAGCAAATGCAGGACCACGCTCTGGATCGGCTGGAAACCAGCGCCCGGACTGTTTCGGAGCTGGCATCGGCCTATCATGAGCAGGCTATTTCCAATTTGGAGAGCTTTTATATCAACTTAGCTGTTGCCTCCAGAATTTCCGATGCCGACACGGTGATCTGTGACCGGCAGGGCGTTTTGATTCTTTGCGCCGATGAGCCGTTGGGCTGCGAGCATCAGGGCCTGGTGCTGAGCCAGGACTATCTGCAAAAGGTCCTGCAGGCCGGCTGCCTGAGAAACACCGGCATGGTACAGGGACTGTACCCGGAGGCCCGTCATGTGGTGGCGGTCTCCATTACCGACAGCGCAGGCGTTCCCGTAGGTATGGTAATGGCCTCCACCCCGGTGGATGACGCCTTGCAGGTGCTGCAAGGCATGGGCAACATCCATATTTTGCTGTCTGCGGCGGTGATCATCCTGTCAGCCGGATTGATGATCCTGGTTGCCCGGCGGAACAGCCGCCCCTTGCGGCAAATGAGCCGTGCGGCCATTGCCTTTGGTCACGGGGATATGACGGCCCGTGTGGATGTGGACCCCTCCAGCCCGGAGGAGATCCGGGAGCTGGCCCTGGCCTTTAACAATATGGCCGACTCTCTGCAAAAAAGTGAATACCGCCGTCAGGAATTTGTGGCCAATGTGTCCCATGAGTTGAAAACGCCCATGACCACCATTGCGGGCTTTGCCGACGGCATTTTGGACGGTACCATCCCGGCCCATCGCCAGGGGCATTATCTGCGGCTGATCTCCGACGAGACCAAGCGGCTGAGCCGGCTGGTGCGCAGTATGCTGGATATCACCCGGCTTCAGGAGGGCAGTCAGATCCCCGAGGAGCAGAAGCTGCGCTTTGATCTGCAGGAATGTGCCGGACGGGTGCTGCTCAGCTTTGAGCAGAAGATCACCGCAAAGCATTTGGATGTGCAGGTAGAAATGCCGGATTACCCGGTGTTTACCCGTGCCCATCAGGATCATATCGTGCAGGTGCTGTACAATCTTCTGGACAACGCGGTAAAATTCTGTCCCCAAGATGGCTCCCTGGGTCTGAAGCTCCATGTAGGCGGCAATAAAGTATACATGGCCGTTTCCAATTCCGGACAGACGATCCCCCCGGAGGAGCTTCCCCTGGTCTTTGACCGGTTCCACAAGCTGGATAAAAGCCGTTCGGAAAACCGGGACGGCTGGGGCTTGGGTCTTTACATCGTCCGCACCATCGTTTTGGCCCACGGTGAAAACATCTCCGTCACCAGTAATGACGGCGTAACTGAATTTACCTTTACCCTTCCTTTTGTAAATTGAGGTAACCCTATGAAAGAAAACGAAGCCCATAGCTGGCAGTCCAACACCTATCAGACCGGCAACACCAGGCCGCCCAAAAACCATCAGGGTCTGATCGCCGTGCTTTTGATCTTAGTGATCTTTTTAGGCGGCATTGTCAGCGCCCTGAGTATGATGAATATCCGGCTGCTCCGGCTGCAGTCCCAAAATTCCACCAGTCCTGTGCAGTTTTCCAGAAATGCCAGTGTATCCGCATCGGTGGAAAACCTCCATCCGGCGCTGGAAGTGCCGGCACTGGGCCTGAGTGGTCAGGAGGTCACCGAGCTGTGCCGCAGCTATTACGACTGGCCCCAGGGCCTGTACATTTCTCAGGTAGTCCCTGACGGCCCGGCTGACCGGGCAGGACTGCAATTCGGGGATATCGTCACCGAGCTGCAAGGCCGTCAGGTGGCGGACAAATCCGATTTTTACTGCCAGATCCGTGAACTGGTTCCGGGCCAGCGTGTGTTTGTGCAGGTGTTCCGGGACGGAAGCCGCATAACACTGCAGCTCATTGCGCAGTAAGCAGGAGAAAAAAATGGAGCTTGTATTTGAAAAGAATTTTACCGTCAGCCCTCACGATGCCGATCAACAGGGACGGCTGACACTGGCGGCTGTGCTGCAATATACCCAACAGGCAGCGGAGGGCCACTGCGAACTGCTGGGCACCGACTGGCAGACCATGCACGAAAAGGGCCTGTTCTGGGCGGTGCTGCGGCATAAGATCGTGGTGGAGCGTCTGCCCCGGACCGGTCAAGTCATCACAGTGAAAACCTGGCCCATGCCCACCACACGGGTGGCCTACCCCCGGGCGGTGCAGGCTGTGGACGAAAACGGGCAGGAGCTGTTCCGGGTGATCAGCCTGTGGGTGCTGATGGATACCAAAACCCGGGCCATGACCTTGCCGGCCCGTTGCGGCGTGGAGGTACCCGGCACGGTGCTGGGGATCGAGCCGGAGCTTCCCAGCTCACTGGCACCGGGGGTGCATACAAACGAAACCCTGTGGACCGTTTCCCAGGAGGACCTGGATGTAAACTGCCATGTGAATAACGCCCGGTACTTAGCCCATACCCAAAGCCTGTCGGAGACGCTGTTTGCCCAACGCACCCCCCGGCAGATCACCGTTTGTTATTTGTCGGAGTGCCGCCTGGGCCAGCAAATCAGGATCCACTGGTCCGTGGACGAAACTGGTGTTTTGTCCGTGGATGGCCTTCGTGCAAGGACAGATGTCCCCGAGAAAACAGAGCGTGTTTTCGCCGCGAAAATCTGCTGGTAACAGGTGTTCTGTCAACCAAAAATGTTTTCCACAGAGTGTGTGAAAAACAGGCGTTTTTCCACCGCCCCCCTGCAAACCTTTGTGTTTGCAAGGGGGTTTTCTGATATACCCTGTGGAAAACCCTGTGGAAAATGTGAAAAACTTTTTCAGAAAAACTGGAGAAAAAACCGTTATTTTTTGTGTTTATGTAAACAAGTTTTCCGTCGCCCTGCGGCGCATTGACACCATGACAAAAATTTGATACCATAAGGAAAACTTCCGTTTATCGAGCAGTTGTAGGTTTTAAGAAACAACACGCTCTCCCTTCGGGAGTAAGCGAAGCGCAGTCGCGGTAGTGAATGACAGTCCGGTGGACTGTCAGAGCCGCGACCGAGTGCTCCGCAGAGCACTGGCAAAAATCTCTGATTTTTGACTGAGAGGGCACTAAGTGCTGGTAAAGCCCTCTCCGTCAGCCCGTTCGGGCTGACACCTCTCCCAGACGGAGAGGGTGTTTAGGTGCTCTATAAACTGAAATGCGGAGGATTTATGGAGAATTATTTTCAACTGGATTTTACACCGGCGCAGGTGGGGTCCATGACCAATTTGGCCCTGGCACACATTGGTGACGGCGTATTCGAACTTCTGTGCCGGTCTTATCTGTGTGTCCGGGGGGATAAAACGGTTTTAAAGCTGCACCGGGATACGGTCAGCCTGGTAAAGGCCCCGGCGCAAGCGCAGTTTGCCCAAAAGCTGCTGCCCCGTTTGACCGAACAGGAGCTGGCATTTTTCCGCCGTGGCAAAAACGCCCACACCCATGCCCATCCTAAGGGTGCCACCGCCAAAGAATATGCTTTGGCCACCGGTCTTGAGGCCCTGTTCGGCGCACTGTACCTGATGGGGCAGACCCAGCGGCTGAATGAACTGTTTACCACAGTAATGGAGGAATTATATGGCCTTTGACGCATATTTCTTAAGCGCCGTTTTGCAGGAGCTGCGGCAGGCGGTTTTGGACAGCCGGGTGGAAAAACTTCACCAGCCAAGCCGGGATACCCTGATTTTGCACCTGAAGGGACAAACCGGGCGGCACAAGCTGCTGCTGGCCGCCAACCCTTCCAATCCCCGGCTGCACCTGACCAAAGAATCCCCGGAAAACCCGGCGGAGCCGCCTATGTTCTGTATGCTGCTGCGCAAGCACCTGTCCGGTGCCCGGCTGGTTGCCATTGAGCGGCCGCCTATGGAACGGCTGGCGGTGCTGACCTTTGACTGCATTGACGAGCTGGGTGACCCGGTGCAAAAAAAGCTGGTGGCAGAGCTGATGGGCAGGACCTGCAACATCTATTTGCTGGGCCCGGAGGGTCGGATCATCGACTGCCTGCGCCGCATTGGAATTGACGAGCATATTAAACGCCCGGCCTTGCCGGGGCTTTACTACCAAATGCCGGAGCCTGTGGACAAGCTGGATATCCGCACGCAAACCCAACAGGACATTCAGGATCTGCTCCAGGCTCCCGGCGCAGATCTGCTCAGTGACCGGCTGATGGACACCTTCGGCGGTCTTTCTCCCCTGGTGTGCCGGGAGGCGGCGCTGTATGCCGCAGGGGATTCCGGAGCACGGCTGGAAGGCTGTGATATCCAGGGAGTTTCCAAAAAAATAGCGGCGTTTTTCGCCCAGCACCTGTCAGACCCCCGGCCCTGGTACTTCCCGGACCGGGACGGTGACCCCAAGCAATACGCCTTTTGCCCGGTGGTGCAGTACGGTGCCTGTCTGCAGGCAGCGTCCTTTGGGGAGCTTTTAGACCGGTGCTATACCCTCCGGGACCGGAAGGAAGCCATGCGGCAGAAAAGTCAGACTGTCCGCAAGACTGTCACCAATCTGATTAACCGCATTGTCCGGAAAATGGCACTGCAGCAGCAGGAGCTTTTGGCTACCTATGACCGGGAACGGCTTCGCCAGCTCGGTGACATCGTCACCGCCAATCTGCACCGGATCAACCGGGGGCAGACGGTGCTGTCCGCCGAGGATTTCTATGATGAGAATATGGCGGTGATCGACATTCCGCTGTCACCACTGCTGTCGCCTCAGCAGAACGCCGCAAAGTTCTATAAGGATTACGCCCGGATGAAAACGGCGGAAAAAGAACTGACCCGGCAATTGGAGCTGGGTCAGCAGGAGGAAAAATATTTGCGCAGTGTGCTGGAGGAGCTGGACCGGGCGCTGAGCGATGCAGAGCTGGAGGAAATTCGCCGGGAGCTGCAGGACGGTGGGTATCTGCGTCCGGACAGCGGCAAAAAACGGCTGAAGCAGGCCAAATTGCCCCCTCTGCGGTTTGAATCCACCGACGGCTACCCCATTTATGTAGGCCGGAACAACCGGCAAAATGAGGAGCTGACCTTTAAGCTGGCCCGGAAGGATGACCTGTGGCTCCACGCCCAAAAGGTCCACGGCAGCCATGTGATCATCTCCTGCGGCGGCACCACCCCTCCGGACGATACGGTGACCCAGGCGGCCCAGCTTGCGGCCCATTACGCCGAAACCACCGGCGGTCAGAACATCCCGGTGGATGTGACGCCTGTCAAGCAGGT
Source organism: Oscillospiraceae bacterium (assembly GCA_017435615.1). Taxonomy (GTDB): domain Bacteria; phylum Bacillota; class Clostridia; order Oscillospirales; family Oscillospiraceae; genus Faecousia. Next base: position 6,351 of record JAFSET010000021.1, read on the forward strand.
GAAAAAGCCGCCCAACGCCAAGCCGGGCATGGTGATCTACCATACCTACCGCACCGTGATCGTCAATCCGTATGCAGACATCGTGGTGGACGAGCTGAACGCCGAAAAGAAAGAAGATAATGCCTGAACGGGCAAACTTAATTGAGCGTGATGTCCGGGGACATCACGCTCATTCCTGCGCCGGGTCCTTGCGGACCGGGCGTCTTTTTTTCATTTTGTACAGTTCCTCTGTGGCAATACGGGTCTTGGCCACCACATCACCGCCCTGGGGGAAGCAATAGTACAACGTATCATTGTTGCCGATGCAGATCACATCTCCCAGCTCGTACCAATAGTAATCGGCATACAGACTGTAGCAGGCCAAGGGGCCCTGGGTATAGCTTAGCTTTCCGTCACAGCCGGTGAGGGTGAAGCCCTCGGCGGTATGGGTCAGGCGGCCGGAGCCGACCATATAAATGGCCTTGAAATTCACCATCATACCGATGGTCACATCCACATCCAGCTGATAGCTGCCGTCTTCCAACTGCCGGCGGACCTGGGCTCTCTGCCAGGCGTACCAATCCGGTATATGGTCAAATTTTCCTTCTGTATTCAAAGACCTGAGCTTTCCGTATTCCGTCAGCTCGTACTGCACGCCGCATTGGTGGCAGGTCAAAACCGTTCCCTTTCCCTCCGTCTTGCCCTCCGCACCACAGTGGGGGCAGCGGTACAGGATGCGATTCAGGCCGTCGGCCCGGAAGGGCTCATCGATGCGGACCCGGTTTTCCTGCTGCCAGGCAAAGTTATCAAAGCCAAAGGCCTCGTCCAGCTTTTGGTCCAACTCTGCCACGGTCATGGTTTTCAGCTCCTGGGCTGTGGCGAAGCACTGCACATGGGCGCTAACCTGAACCTTCCGCTTTTGCAGGCAGTTATAAAGAGGATCCCGGGCAAATGCACCCTGGGTGATCACCGTCACCACCGGCACATTCAGCTTTTTCAGCAGGATGCCCATTTTCCGGGGCAGCGCCGTAGCGGTGCCGTCAAAGGAGTAGCTGGCCTCCGGGAACATCAAAATGCTGGTGTTCTTCTTTTTCAGCAGATACTCCATATCCCGGATCAGGGAAAGGTCACTGACAAACTTTTGGGTGGGGATGCAGCCCAACAGCCGCATCAGCCAGGGCTTGCCCACAAAGCCGTCGGAGGTGCATACGATGCCGTAACGCTTGGGGAAAAAGATCCTGGAGGCGATCTTCAGGTCGATAAAGCTGGAATGGTTCATCAAAATCAGGCAAGGCTCTTTTTTGCCCAGCTTGTCCATTCCCTCTGTAGTAAATTTGAATTTCGTAGGCAGCAGATCGAAAATGGCCAAAACACGAATCACAAGCTGCAGCAAAAACATTGGCCGCAGGGGATTGCAGTGCCTGGGCCGGGGCATGGCGCACACCTGCTCATAGGACGCTTTTTTCGTTTTGATCTTCATAATCCTCTACCAATCTTCCGTGAATGAATAACCGATGGCATTTATCGGTTACTAAAAGGCTTAGTCTGTTCCTGGATCAGCAGCAGGTCGGAAATAATGGAATTGCTGACCAAAAATCCGGCAGGGGTCAAATGCCAGCGGCCGTCATAGGTTTTTTCCGCGTGACCCAGCTCTTTGCACTTCCAAAGGGCCTTTTCCAGCGGCGCAAAGGGCAGCAGATGCTGCTTTTCGTAAGCCGCCGGGTCGATACCGGAAACGGTGCGCAGCCGCATCATCAGGTACTCGCCTGCCCGTTCCCGGGGGGCCACCTCCTGCAGCTCACGCAGCACTGTGCCGCCGGTGCGGATGCCTTCGATATAGGCCGGCAGATCCCGGACGATGGCAAAACGCCGTCCGCCGAAATCGGAGCTGGCATCCGGGCCGAAGCCCAGGTACTCGCCGCCGTTCCAGTACTTCAGATTATGCCGGGACACCTGGCCCTTCCGGCAGAAATTGGAGATCTCATACTGCCGGTAGCCGTGCTTGCGCAAAATCTGCACAGCGGATAAATACATATCCGCCTGGGTATCGTCGTCAGCTAAGTTGTAAAACTCCTGACATTCATACAGGGGCGTACCTTCCTCCACCTTTAAGCCGTAGCAGCTAATGTGCTCCGGCTTGAGCTGCAGCACATTTTGCAGCGTTTGCTCCCAATCTGCCAAACGCTGACCCGGCAGGCCGTACATCAGATCTACAGACAAATTGCGGAAGCCCTTTTTCCGGATCCGCTCCACCGCCTTGACCGCCTGCTGGTAATCGTGAGGTCTTCCCAGCCGCTTCAAAATTTCATCGTTGTCGCACTGGATGCCCAGGCTGACCCGGTTAAAGCCTTCGCTGCGCAGCCGGCGCAGCAGCCGGTCGTTTACCGAGTCGGGATTTGCTTCAAAGGTGATCTCTGCCGTGGGGCTGACATCAAAGCTTTTGCGGATCACTGTCAGGATCATGGCCAGGGCCTCTCCCCCTAAAAAGCTGGGGGTGCCGCCGCCAAAATAAACGGTATCTACAATATGGTTGGGTGCCTGTCCGCCGGCCTCCCGGATATGGTCGCACACCGCCTCCAGGTAGCCTTCAAAGTCGCAGTCCTTTTTTCCGGTCAGGGAATAAAAGTCACAGTACTGGCACTTGCTGCGGCAAAAAGGGACATGCACATAAATGCCCAGAGGTATTTTATGCTTGCGTTGTAATAAAGCCATGTTAATCCTCATCCAGCTTCAAAACAGCCATAAAGGCCTCGGAGGGGACCGCCACCGTACCGAAGGTGCGCATCCGCTTCTTGCCTTCCTTCTGCTTTTCCAGAAGCTTCTTCTTTCTGGTAATATCACCGCCGTAGCACTTGGCAAGCACATCCTTGCGCAAGGCCTTGATGGTCTCCCGGGCAATGATCTTGCCGCCAATGGCAGCCTGAACCGGGATCTCGAACTGTGCTCTGGGGATATTCTCCTTCAGCTTTTCACAGATCTTTCTCGCTCTGGGGTAGGCATTGTCCGCAAACAGGATAAAGCTCAAAGCGTCCACAATATCACCGTTGAGCAAAATATCCAGCTTCACCAACCGGCTGGGCCGGTAGCCGATCAGCTCATAGTCCAAAGAACCGTAGCCACGGGTCCGGGATTTGAGCGCGTCAAAGAAGTCGTAAATGATCTCGTTGAGGGGGATCTCATAATGCAGCTCCACACGCTTGGCATCCAGGTATACCATATCCTTAAATTCGCCCCGGCGTGCGGTGGCCAGGTCCATAATGTTGCCCACATACTCCTGGGGCGCGATCAGGCTGGCCTTCACAAAGGGCTCTTCCGCAAGCTGAATGTCCATGGGATCCGGGTAGTCCAGGGGGTTATCCACCATCAGTACCTCACCGGTGTTTTTGGTGACCCGGTAGACTACGTTGGGGGCGGTGGTGATCAGGTCCAGATTGTATTCCCGTTCCAGCCGCTCCTGAATGATCTCCATATGCAGCAGGCCCAAAAATCCGCAGCGGAAACCAAAGCCCAGGGCAATGGAGCTTTCCAGCTCATAGCTCATGGAGGCATCGTTCAGCTTCAGCTTTTCCAAAGCCTCCCGGAGGTCCTGATACTTGGCGCCGTCTGCCGGGTAAACGCCGGAGTAGACCATGGGCTGTACCTGCCGGTAACCGGGCAGTGCCTCCGACGCAGGGTTTTCCACCGTGGTGACGGTGTCACCCACCCGGGTGTCCGCCACATTTTTAATAGAGGCGGTGATATAGCCTACCTCACCGGCACCCAGGGCATCCCGGGGCGTCAGTCCCAGAGGATTCATGGTGCCCACTTCCACCACCTTATACACAGCACCGGTGGCCATCATCTGAATATCCATACCCGGACGGACAGTGCCCTCCTTGATACGGACATACACGATCACGCCCCGATAGGAATCGTACTGGCTGTCAAAGATCAGCGCCTGCAGAGGGGCATCTCTGTCCCCCTTGGGGGCAGGCACGTCCCGGACCACCATCTCCAGCACGGAATGGATGTTAATGCCGTTTTTGGCGGAGATCTCCGGGGCATCCTCTGCCGGGATGCAGATAATATCCTCGATCTCGGCCTTGACCTCTTCCGGACGGGCAGAGGGCAGGTCGATCTTGTTAATGACCGGCAGGACCTCCAGTCCCGCATCGGTGGCCAAAAAGGTATTGGCCAGGGTCTGGGCCTCCACGCCCTGACTGGCGTCCACCACCAGCACCGCGCCCTCACAGGCCGCCAGGCTGCGGCTGACCTCATAGTTAAAGTCCACATGGCCGGGGGTGTCGATCAGGTTCAAAGCATAGGTCTCCCCGTCATCGGCATGGTAGGTAAGCTGGACAGCCCGGGCCTTAATGGTAATGCCCCGTTCCCGTTCCAGCTCCATGGAGTCCAGAATCTGATTTTCCATCTCCCGGCGGTCAATGGCGTCACACTCCTCTAAAAGACGGTCTGCCAGGGTGGACTTGCCGTGGTCAATGTGGGCAATGATGGAGAAGTTTCTGATTTTGGAAAGGTCTGTCATAGTGCGCACCTCAGTTTTTTCTACAGCAGTTTGAATAGATTATACCGAATTTTTATAAAATTGTAAACTGTATGTTTTGAATTTTTCCGGCAATACTGTCAGTAGTGCCGACAAAAACCGCCGGAAGCTGATGAATTTGAAATTTTTTTCGGAAAATCCCTTGTCAAATAAAGATTTTCGGACTATAGTTTATCAGCAATGAAAGAAAAAGGGGGATAAAAATGAGTGCTGCAAAAAAATCCGGGAAAAGCACAGAGGATCTGCAGAGTGCGCTGCAGGAGCTGATCGCCCGGGGTAAGAAGGAAGGCACTGTTGCGTTGTCGGATCTCAACGCCCTGTTGGAGAAAATGGATCTTTCCACCGAAAAGATCGAGGAGATCTACGATAAATTTGAGGCTATGAACATCCAGCTCGTGGCCGCGGATATGGATCTGGACCTGGGTGACGATATCGGCCTGGTACTGGATGATGACCTGGGTGACGATGTGGATCTGTCCAATATGGACGAGGAAGAGCTGGTGGATCCTGTGGATCTGGCGGCAGAATATAATTTGGATGACCCGGTGCGGATGTATTTGAAGGAGATCGGTCAGATCCGACTGCTGACCGCCGAGGAGGAAGTGGTCCTGGCCCAGCAGGTGGCCGACGGCTCTCAGGCTGCCAAGGACAAGCTGACAGAGGCTAACTTGCGTCTGGTGGTATCCATCGCCAAGAAATACTCCGGCAGAGGCCTGCACATCCTGGACCTGATCCAGGAGGGCAACACCGGCCTGATCCGTGCTGTAGACAAATTCGACTGGACAAAGGGAAACAAATTCTCTACATATGCTACCTGGTGGATCCGGCAGGCCATCACCCGTGCCATTGCCGATCAGGCCCGTACCATCCGGGTGCCGGTGCATATGGTGGAGGTTATCAACAAGGCGACCCGGTGCAACCGGAAGCTGGTGCAGGAGCTGGGCCGTGAGCCTACGGTGGAGGAAATCGCCGCCGAGCTGGGCCTGCCTGTGGAGAAGATCATCGAGGCAAACCGCACCGCTGCGGATACCCTGAGCCTGGATACCCCGGTGGGTGACGAGGAAGATACCTCCATCGGCTCCTTCGTGGAGGACGAGCGTACCCCCGGACCTGCCGACGCTACCTCCAACGCCTTGCTTGCTGAGGCCCTGAAGGAGATTTTGGACACCCTGACCGACCGGGAGGCTGAGGTTCTTCGGATGCGCTTCGGTATGTACGACGGCCGTACCCACACCCTGGAGGAAGTGGGCCAAAGCTTTGGTGTGACCCGTGAACGGATCCGGCAGATTGAAAACAAGGCCATCCGCAAGCTGCGCCACCCCAGCCGTGCCAAAAAGATCCGGGATTTTTACTGCTAATATCTGTGGGTCTGCCGCAAAGCACTGCGGCAGACCCAGTTTTTTGTTGCACCCTCGGCGCGCGCTGTTTCAGGTGCGCCCAAAACTGAAAATCAGCACAAAATCTGCGTAATATCCGCAAATTTTGTGCTGGTTTTCTGTATGGATCACGGTCGTCTTGGGCAGGCGACCTTACAAAATCACTTTGTGACAGCAGCGGCTTTCTTTGCCTTCCGGTCTTTGAAGTACCAGGGCAAATAGGACACCACGAACAGCGCCGTAACAGCCAGGGCCATAATAGCCAGCCGCAGGAAAAAGTTAGGCGGCAGAATGTCCAAAATAGAGGGTGTAGACTCCGGCCGTGCCATAAACAGGTAGTTGGCACCCGGACCGATCAGGTCGTTGGCCCAATAGGCCGTGATCGCCAAAACGATCAGTCCGATGTAGGCCTTGACGGCAGATCTTACGGTGGGGCGCATATTGTGGACGAAGATCATATAGAACACCGCCACATAGCCCAGCGTGTGCTCCAGCCAAAACTGGTAGTACCGGAACCGGGTCGGACCGGTATAGGTGATCACCGTGGGGGTCAGCAACGCAAAGACCGAGCCGGAAAACAGCCAAAAATATACAATGTCAAACAGGGTTTGGGACTTGCCGATAACCATATAGCTGGCAAACACCACAGCCCAGCCGCACACGGTAATGGGCAAATGGTCCACTGGGTTTGGGCCCAAAGAGGGAACCGCCACCAAACGCCAGTAATAGGACATTTCGGAAATGATCAGGGCAAAAGCCAAAAAATAGCGGAACCAATGCTCCCGTTTGCAGGCCTGCAGGGGTTTTTTAAATTTCCGGATCAAGAGGATCAGGGATACTGTGGCCAGCAGAGGAAGAAAATGAGCCAGGGTAAAATTGGCAAATTCCTCCTGTGTTCCCTGCCCCAGAAAGTACCGCAAAAACTCTTTCATATTCCCTACCGTCCTTTAAGCTGTTTTCTACAAGATACCACATTTTCAGCTTTATTTCAACATGAATTTAAGGTTCGGGAACTGTTGCATTTTCTTTAAAAATATTGTATACTATTTTATTAAAGAAAAAATATCAACGGAGGTGTCATTATGGCGAAAGAACGACTTTCCGAACAGCTATCTCATCAAATTGAATATGAGCAAGCCAACCGCACGTATGTAGACCGTGCTTTTCCTGACAACAAGGCCATCCGCCGTCACAGCAATATGACGCCTACGCCGGTTTGGAGGCCGAAGTTTGCCAAGGATATCGACCGGATCATGTACAGTCCCTACTACAACCGGTATACCGACAAGACGCAGGTGTTCTCCCTGGTAAAAAATGACGATGTTACCCGCCGGAGTCTGCACGTGCAGTTGGTTTCCCGGATTGCCAGGACCATCGGACGGGCCCTGAATTTGAATTTGGACCTGATCGAGGCCATTGCCCTGGGACACGACATCGGTCACACCCCCTTTGCCCACAGCGGCGAGGTGTTCCTCAACGAGCTGTACAACGCCCACACCGGCCGGTACTTCAACCACAACATCCACTCTGTACGGGTGCTGGACAAGATCTTCTCCCTGAACCTGACGCTGCAGACCCTGGTGGGCATCGCCGGTCATAACGGCGAAATTGAGCTGGCGGAGTACTGGCCCGTGCCGATGGACAGCTTTGAGCAGTTTGAGGCAGAGCTGGAAAAGTGCTATCAGATCCCCGGCTATGCCAACAAGATCCAGCCTTCTACCTTAGAGGGCAATGTGGTGCGTATTTCCGACATTATTGCCTATTTGGGCAAGGACCGGCAGGATGCGGATATCATTCAAATGGTTCAGCAAAACGCCTTCCCCTCCTCGGACATCGGCACCATCAATTCCGAGATCATCAACAACCTGGTGGTCAACATCATCGAAAACAGCTACGGCAAGCCGTATATCAAGCTGGATGAAAAGCACTTCCAGGCTGTTCAGTCCTACAAGCGGGAAAATTACCGGATCATCTATGAGAACGAACCGGGACGGGTCAAGCTGGAGCAGATCGCCAAGCCTATGATGACCCAGATCTACGAACAGCTTTTGGAGGATCTGCGGCTGGGCAAGCTCTATTCGCCGGTGTTCAAGCACCATATCGACTATGTGAATTTGTCCCACTATCCCCGGCAGGTGCCCTATGAGAAGTCCGAGCCTAATCAGATCGTGGTGGACTACATTGCCAGTATGACCGATGACTACCTGATCGACCTGCACCACTTCCTGTTCCCGGACAGCGGCTACAGTGTGGAATATACCGGCTACTTTACGGACCTGCAAAGCCTGCAGGAACAACCATAATCTGTGAAAAAGGGGCGTGTTGCTGATTGCAACGCGCCCTATTGTCGTATAAAATGGAAAACTTCAGTTTGTCGAGCAAATTGCCCTGACGGGCAATGGCATTCTTCGAATGCCGGGGAAACGGATTGCCACGCCAGTGTGCGCACTGGCTCGCAATGACATATTGGTGGGTTTCTACCGTTTCGTCAAACAGGAAAAACGCTGATGCGTAACATTTTTTCTCCTTTTGCAGCAAAACAAAAACCTAAAGCGGTGTCATTGCGAGCCGCTTAACAGGCGGCGCGGCAATCTCAAAGGAAAACTTTATTCATTTATGGTGTCAAAGGATATTAGGGACCTAAAATAA
>JAFSET010000022.1 GCA_017435615.1 Oscillospiraceae bacterium
GGCCTGCGTTTCGCTATCCGTGAAGGCGGCCGTACCGTTGGTTCCGGTGTTGTTACCGAGATCACCGAGTAATTTACTCTAAGCGATTCAATCGTATTGACAGGGCCTGTTGCAATTTTGCAACAGGCCCTAATAGTTTGCCAAAAAACCCCTGTCATTGCGAGCCAGTTCGCACACTGGCGTGGCAATCCGTTTCTCAAAAAATTCCGTTTTTGCTTGTTTTTCAGGTAAAACATATACTTTTAGGAACGGATTCCCACGTCGCTTCGCTCCTCGGAATGACACTCATTTTCGGAAAAGGTACTTTTTTGACACTCTGACAGGGCCTGTTGCAATTTTGCAACAGGCCCTAAATTTATTCGGTGCAGTTCTATCTCCCCTCGGTGAGCGAAAATTGTGATGAAAGCGAATTATCCCCTTGATTTCTAAGAACTTTAGAGATCAAAGGGCATTTTTATGTCGCCTTACTTTGTTCCATCCATTTGCAACTGTTTCTTCCTGTTTTCTCTGACCGGGGCGGCCACATCTTTTGCGTCCAAATAATGGAAAAAAATACTTGCAATTTGCGGCTACGATGTTATAATAATTATGCCAAACTAACTTTATAGATGTGAATTGGGTGTATTTTCCTTTTTTAGGAATAAATACGCCAATTTTGGCATACACAAATAATGTGAATTTGATAAAAATGCAAATTCCATCATTGTTTGTGTGTGCTGTGCGCCCATTTCACATTGAGTTAGTTTGGCGACTATCGGAGTTTGCGTTTTTTGTGCGGTTACTTCGGTAGCCGCACTTTTTTATCTCAGAAAGGACGATTTGAAAATGAAGAAACTATTTGGCTTGATAATTGTATTGATGTGTGTTCTTTGTGTGTTTGCTGTTCCGATAAAAGCAGATGCTGTCACCGAGGGTTACTATACCTATGAGGTATCCAGCGGCGAAGCAACCATTACGGATGTGGATAACTCTATCGGCGGTGACATAACCATTCCGTCAACATTGGGCGGTTATCCTGTAACCAGCATTGGGAGTGGTGCCTTTGAAAACTGCGCCAGCCTGACCGCCATCACCATCCCGGACAGCGTCACCAGCATTGGGAGTGGTGCCTTTGAAAACTGCACCAGCCTGACCGCCATCACCATCCCGAACAGTGTGACCAGCATTGAACACCGGGCGTTCTTTGGCTGCACCAGCCTGACCGCTGTGACCATCCCGGACAGTGTCACCTATATTGGTGATTCTGCGTTCGGTATCTGCACCAGCCTGACCACTGTGAACATCCCGGACAGCGTCACCAGCATTGAGAGTGGTGCCTTTGGAGAATGCACCAGCCTGACCGCTGTGACCATCCCGGACAGTGTCACCTATATTGGTAATGGTGCGTTCTCTATCTGCACCAGCCTGACCACTGTGAACATCCCGGACAGCGTCACCAGCATTGAGTCCACTACCTTTGCATACTGCACCAGCCTGACCACTGTGAACATCCCGGACAGCGTCACCAGAATTGGAGTGCATGCGTTCTATAACTGCTCCAGCCTGACCTCGGTGACGATTCCTGAAAGTTTAACAAGCATTGAGATTGGAGCGTTTGGTGAATGCAACGTTCTTGCAGATGTATACTTTACCGGCACACAGGCAGAGTGGGATGCCATTGCAATAAGCCCTCTCAATGATCTATTGCTTTATGCAAAACTGACCGTAGAGTACGTACCGCCTCACGCTTGTGTATACGGCGAGTGGGAACTGATCGTAAAACCCACATTTACTGCAACCGGCCAACAGCAGAAGGTTTGCTCTGTCTGTGGAGATAAAGTCACAGAAACAATTGATGTACTGGTGGGCAAGGTCTCCCAATGGAATGTAACGGTTACCGATGATCTGCGGGTAAACTTCCATCTAAATATCAGCGAATGCATTGAAGATACTGCAAGAGTGAGAATAGCGGTTGGAGAGGAAGAACATACCCTCCGTGTGTCTGAGCTGGAGAAAACTGAGGCTGGATTATACATTGCTGGCGTGAACATAGCGGCTGCTCAAATGACCGACTCTATCTTTATCACCGTGCTCAATGGAAGTGACTTGGCTGAAACAGCATCCTGTACAGTCCGTGGATATGCCGATACCATTCTTGCGGACGAAATCAACAGCAAATATCATCCGCTTGTCAGACAAATGCTGAACTATGGTGCGATGGCACAGGTGTATTTTGACTACAACATCGATAATCTAGCCAACCAGGGGATTACAGGTGTGGCTGCAACGGATGTACCGGAAACTGCAGAAGATATGACTGTCAGCGACAAGATCAGTGGCTTGAATTTCCATGGCGCAAGTCTTGTCTACCGGGATCGGATTGCGGTGCGGTACTATTTCACCGGTGATGTGTCCGGATGTACATTCGCAGCAAACGGCAACACCTATACACCCGTTGCCAAGGATGGTATGTACTATGTAGAGATTGCGGACATTCTGCCTCAGAATCTGGATCAGCAGATTACTTTGACTGTGACAGATGCAAGCGGCAATACTCTCTCGGTTGCCTACGGTCCCATGAATTACATCGTTCGCATGAACCAAAAGGGAAGCGATACACTAAAAGCACTGGTCAAAGCACTCTATAACTACCACTTAGCCGCAAAGGCATTGAGCGCTTGATTTCATAGGACATTCATGAAATAACTTTATTAAAATATCCCCCGTGGATTGCTGTGCCGATGCAAAGTGTCGGTTCGCAAGGACACGGGGGATGTTTATCGGCAAAACGGTACCTAATTCGACTGCTTTGCAGATACCTTATCCTCCCTAAAAAACGGACGAGTAAAAAATATTTCTCTGCGGTGGATGATGCCTGCAGTGCCGGCTGTAAAATATCTTTTTGCACAATAATTTGATCTTTTACAGCATAATTTTTGGCATCGTCAAAAGGCAAAAACTGTCGTTTTGCACTTGCGCTAAAAAGCATTATGCTTTATTATAACAGTAAGAAATGAATTTAACAAATATATTGGATAGAACAGAGCACGATAAGATCTTTGATAGTCGAATGCGTGCCCTGTTAATTCTTTTATAGGAGGATGAACAGTGAAAAAAGTTGGAATTGTTATGGGCAGTGACAGCGATCTGCCGATCCTGCGCAAAACGATGGACACCTTGTCCGAGCTTGGCATACCCTACGAATGTCACATTTATTCTGCCCATCGAACCCCTGAGGAAGCAGGGGCTTTTGCCCGCGGCGCGCGGGCTAACGGCATCGGTGTTATTGTCGCCGCTGCCGGTATGGCCGCCCACCTGGCCGGGGCCATTGCGGCCAATACCACTCTGCCTGTGATCGGCATCCCCTGTAAATCTGCATATTTAGACGGCATTGACGCCCTTCTGTCAACGGTACAGATGCCCAGCGGCATCCCTGTGGCTACCGTTGCCATCAATGGAGGAGTCAATGCCGCTTTGCTTTCCGCTCAGATTTTGGCTGTCAACGATGATGCGCTTGCCGAAAAGCTAAATGCCAAGCGGCAAAAAGACGCGCAAAAGGTCCTTGAGAAAGATGCTGCCCTGCAGGCAGAGCTTAATAAATAAAGAAAGAGGAAACTACTATGGAAAACTTGAAACTGCTCTACTCCGGAAAGACGAAGGATGTATATGCCCTTCCCAATGGCAACTGCCTGCTGAAATTTAAAGATGACTGCACCGGCAAGGACGGTGTATTTGATCCCGGTGAAAACGCGGTGGGTTTGACGATTGTAGGCGTTGGTGATGTAAATCTGCGTATGTCCATCTACTTCTTCGAGAAGATCAATGCCGCCGGTATCCGCACGCACTATGTTTCCGCGAACCTGGATGATACCACGATGGAAGTGCTGTCTGCCAAGGTGTTTGGCAAGGGCCTGGAAGTTATCTGCCGCTATAAGGCAGTTGGCTCCTTCTTCCGCCGTTATTCCGATTATATTGAGGAAGGCGCGGATCTGCCCGCTTATGTTGAAACTACCTTCAAAAACGATGCCAAGGGCGATCCTCTGGTGACCAAGGACGGCTTGGTGGATCTGGGTGTTATGACGGCTCAGCAGTATGACGACCTGAAGGCTCAGACCCAGGCTATCACGAAGATCGTTGCTGATGATCTGAAGGCAAAGGGGCTGGAGCTGTACGACATCAAATTTGAATTTGGCTACGATGCCGACGGCAATGTGATGCTGATCGACGAGATCGCATCCGGCAATATGCGTGTATACAAGGACGGCAAGTATGTCGATCCCATGACCTTGAATCAACTGTTCTTTGCATAAATAAAAGGAGATATCTATGGGCGGCTTTTTTGGAATTACATCCCGTCAGGATTGTATGATGGATGTATTTTTCGGCGTGGATTATCATTCCCATTTGGGCACACGCCGGGGCGGTATGGCGGCATATGACAGAGAAATCGGTCTGCAAAGAAAAATTCACAACATTGAAAATGCCCCTTTTCGCACCAAATTTGAACACATATTTGAAGAAATGGAAGGAACAGCGGTCATTGGCTGCATATCCGACAGCGATCCTCAGCCGATGCTGATTCGCTCCAATTTGGGCACCTACGCCATCTGCACGGTTGGCATTATTAATAACGCCGATGCCCTGATTGACCGCTATCTTTCCTTCAGCGGCGGTCACTTTGACGCAATGACCGGCGGCAGGGTCAACACCACCGAGCTGGTTGCTGCCCTGATCGATCAAAAAAGCAGCTTTGCCGACGGTATTCGTTTTGCCCAAAATTCCATCGACGGCACTGCCAACATTCTGATTTTGAAGGAAGACGGCAGTATCATTGCTGCACGTGACAAATTGGGACGAATTCCGGTACAAATCGGCAAGAATGAAGACGGCTACTGCGCGTCTATGGAGGAATTTGCCTTTACCAAGCTGGGGTACGAGAAAGTTCGGGAATTGGGTCCCGGTGAAATCGTGGAGCTGACGCCTGACGCGATGATCCAACTGGCTAATCCCGGTAAGGATATGCGTGTCTGCGCATTCCTGTGGAGCTACTATGGCTACCCCACCTCTACGTATGAGGGCATCAATGTGGAGGCAATGCGTTACCGCAACGGTGCCGCCATTGCGGAACGGGATATGGAGCAGGGGAGAAACGCGGACATTGACTATGTAGGCGGTGTGCCGGATTCCGGAACGCCTCATGCCATCGGTTATGCCAACCGCACTGGGCTGCCTTTTGCCCGGGCCTTCATTAAATACACCCCTACCTGGGCCCGGAGCTTTACCCCGGCTCGTCAGTCTGACCGAAAAAAGATTGCAAAAATGAAGCAGATCCCTGTTCACGAACTGATCAAAAACAAAAACCTGTTGTTTGTGGACGATTCGATCGTTCGGGGCACACAATTGCGGGAAACGGTGGAGTTTCTTTATGACAACGGCGCAAAATCTGTGCATATGCGCTCGGCTTGCCCTCCCATTATGTACGGCTGTAAGTATCTTAATTTTTCTCGCTCCACCGATGATATGGATTTAATTACCCGTCGTGTGATTATGGAGCTGGAGGGAGAAGAGGGGATGAAGCACATTGAGGAATATGCCGACGGTAAGACAGAACGGGGCAAGGCAATGCGTCAGGCCATCTGTGACAAATTTAATTTTGCTTCCTTAGGCTTCCAATCTCTGGAAGGTGTAGTCAATGCGATTGGCTTGGAGCCCTGCAAGCTGTGTACCTATTGCTGGACGGGCAAAGAATAAAAGGAGATAGAATATGGAACATAACAATTCTTATTCTGCCAGTTACGCGGCGGCTGGCGTGGACATTACTGCCGGCTACCGTGCTGTGGAGCTAATGAAAAAACACATCGCCCGTACCCGTAATGCAGGCTGTCTGGACGATTTGGGGGGCTTTGGCGGTTGCTTTGGACTGCCTATTGCCGGCATGGAAGAGCCGGTCCTTGTCTCCGGTACCGATGGCTGCGGCACCAAGGTGAAGCTGGCTGTTTTGATGGACAAGCACGATACCATCGGTATCGACGCAGTGGCTATGTGTGTCAATGATATCATCTGCTGCGGCGCAAAGCCCCTGTTTTTCCTGGATTATATTGCCTGCGGCAAGAATTATCCTGAAAAGATTGCCCAGATCGTCTCCGGTGTAGCGGAGGGATGTGTCCAGTCCGGTGCCGCGCTGATCGGCGGTGAAACCGCGGAGCATCCTGGCATGATGCCTGCGGAGGATTATGATCTGGCGGGTTTTGCCGTGGGCATCGTGGACAAGAAGAAAATCCTCGATCATTCCAAAATGGCGGAAGGTGATGTTGTCATTGCGCTGCCCTCTACCGGTATTCACAGCAACGGTTTTTCCCTGTGCCGGAAGGTATTTGATATTGATAACAACAACCCTGAGTTGTATATTCCCCGGGACGAATTGGATGGAAGGACCATTGCTGAAAGCCTGCTAACGCCTACCCGCATTTATGTGAAATCCGTTCTTGCTCTGCTGGAACAGGTAGACGTAAAGGGAATCAGCCACATCACCGGTGGCGGTTTCTATGAAAATATTCCCCGATCCATTCCGGATGGACTGTGTGCCGTGATCGATAAGAGCGCCATCCGTGTTCTGCCCATTTTTGATATGATTGCCGCTTGGGGCAGTATTCCTGAACGGGATATGTACAATACCTATAATATGGGTGTGGGTATGAGCGTGATCGTTCCTGCCGATCAGGTAGAAAAGGCACTGGCTGTGCTCCGTGAGAACGGTGAGGATGCCTATGTCATCGGCAGAATTGTGGCCGGCGAGGAAAAGGTGGTCCTGCAATGACAAAACGTATTGCGGTGCTGGTTTCCGGCGGCGGTACCAATCTGCAGGCGCTGATCGATGCGCAAAAAAACGGGAAAATCGTAAATGGCGAGATTGCCGCTGTTATTTCCACAAAAGAGGGGGCATACGCCCTTACAAGAGCGAAAAATGCCGGCATTGCCGACTATGTACTGCCCCGCAAACGCTTTGATTCCAACCGGGCAATGACGGTTGCACTGGTAAAAATGCTTCAGGACCTGAAAATTGATTTGGTAGTGCTGGCAGGCTGTATGGTGATCTTTACGGAAGAGCTGGCGCAGAGCTATCCCAATGCGGTGATCAATGTCCACCCGGCGCTGATTCCTTCCTTTTGCGGCGAGGGCTTTTACGGACTGAAGGTTCACGAAGCCGCCTTACAATACGGTGTCAAGCTATCCGGCGCAACGGTACATTTCGTCACGGCAGAATGTGACGGAGGCCCCATCATTGCGCAAAAATCCGTGGCGGTACTGGACGATGATACGCCGGAAAGCTTACAAAAACGGATCATGGAAGAAGCGGAATGGAAACTGCTTCCTGAAGCGGTCTCCTTGTTTTGCCAAGACCGCCTTGCGGTCAATGGCCGCACAGTGATTGTAAAGGAGTGACTGGATCATGAATGTATATGAAACCAAAACAATGGCAGAGCGTTTAAACGGTAACAGCTATCCCGGCCGTGGCATTGTGCTGGGCATTACCCCTGACGGCCAGCAGGCCGCAGCCGCCTATTTTATTATGGGACGCAGTGTTAATTCCCGTAACCGTGTGTTCGTGCAGGAGCCTGACGGTATTCGCACGGAGGCGTATGATCCTGCGCTGATGAAGGATCCTCATTTGATTATCTATCACCCTGTCCGGGAAATCGGTAAGGGCTTAATTGTTACCAACGGTGATCAGACCGATACCATATGGGAATACCTTGCCAAGGGCGAAAGCTGGGAGCCTGCCTTGCGCACCCGTCAGTTTGAAGACGACGGACCGAATTGGACTCCCCGTATTTCCGGTTTGCAAGCCGGCGATGGCAGCTACAAGATGTCCATTTTGAAAGCTGCTGATCCGGAAGGCTCTGCCTGCGCCCGTTTCTTCTGGGAGTATCCTGCCGTTGCCGGCCTGGGTCACTTCCTGCATACCTATGTATGCGACGGAAGCCCTGTCATTCCCACCTTCCAGGGTGAGCCGGAGCGGGTATCCATCCCGGATGATATTGATACATTCACACAGGAGCTGTGGAACAATTTGGACGGAAACAACAAAATCTCCCTGTTTGTCCGTTATACTGACCTGAAGACCGGTGCTTATACGCAGCGGATTATCAACAAACATCAATACGAGGAGAAATAATATGAAAAGCTTCGAACTGAAATACGGCTGTAACCCCAATCAGAAGCCTGCCTCCATTTATATGCGGGATGGCGCTGATTTGCCTATTGAAATTCTCAATGGCCGCCCCGGTTATATCAATTTCCTGGATGCACTCAACTCCTGGCAGTTGGTCAAGGAATTGAAGGAAGCCACCGGTATGGCGTGCGCCACCTCCTTTAAGCATGTGTCTCCCACATCTGCTGCGGTTGGAACACCACTTAGTGATGACCTGAAAAAGGCTTGCTTTGTAGACCATATTGCTGGCTTGGATGAAAATGCTTTGGCTTGCGCATACGCTCGCGCAAGGGGTACTGACCGTATGTGCTCCTTTGGTGATTGGGTTGCGCTGAGTGATGTTTGTGATGCTATGACCGCCAGCCTGATCGCACCTGAAGTATCTGACGGTGTGATTGCACCCGGCTACACTGACGAAGCACTGGCTATTTTAAAAGCAAAACGCAAGGGGAATTATAATGTGGTGAAGATCGATCCCAATTATATCCCCAATGAACAGGAAGCCAAAGAGGTTTTTGGTATCACCTTTGAACAGGGGCGTAATAATTTCAAAATTGGCAACCACCTGCTTGAGAACATTGTGACCGCCAACAAGGAATTGCCTGACTCTGCAAAAATTGACCTGATCGTGGCGCTGATCACCTTGAAATACACCCAGTCTAATTCCGTCTGCTTTGCGGTGGACGGTCAGGCGATCGGTGTGGGTGCCGGTCAGCAGTCCCGGATCCACTGCACTCGCCTGGCAGGCACCAAGGCTGATACCTGGTTCCTGCGTCAGCATCCCAAGACGTTGGCTCTGCAATTCCGGGAAGACCTGGGAAGAGCAAACCGTGACAATGTAATTGACGGTTACATCAACGGCAATGAGGAAGATGTCTGTGCCGATGGTATTTGGCAAAGCTATTTTACTGTGCAGCCGGAGCGCCTGACCGATGCAGAAAAGAAAGAATTTTTGGCAACCCGTCAAAATGTAGCTTTAGGCTCCGATGCCTTTTTCCCATTCTCCGATAATATTAAGCGGGCATATGCCTCCGGTGTGAAGTACATTGCCGAACCCGGCGGTTCCATCCGGGATGACCTGGTCATTGAAGAATGTGACAAAAACGGTATGGTTATGGCCTTTACCGGTATGCGTCTGTTCCATCATTAAGGAGCTTGCTATGAGAATTCTTGTTGTGGGCGGCGGTGGCAGAGAACACGCCATCATTAAGGCCTTAAAAAAGAATCCCAATATCACAGAAATCTTTGCCGCCCCCGGTAACGGCGGTATTGCCCAGGATGCAACCTGTGTTCCCATCGGCGCTTTGGAAATTGACAAGCTGGTGGAATTTGCGTACACCAACAAAATTGACTACGCCATAGTTGCCCCTGATGATCCGCTGGTATTAGGCTGTGTGGATGCGATGGAGGCCCATGGAATTCCCTGTTTTGGTCCCTGTGCCAATGCGGCTATTATCGAAGGCAGCAAGGTCTTTGCCAAGGATCTGATGAAAAAGTACGGTATTCCCACCGCAAAGTATGAAACCTTTACGTGTGCTGCCGATGCCTTGGCATACCTGGAAAATGCCCCAATCCCCACTGTGGTAAAGGCAGACGGACTGGCGCTTGGGAAGGGTGTTATCATCGCCCAAACCCGGGAGGAAGCCAGGCGTGCTGTCCGGGACATGATGGAGGACGGCATTTTCGGAAAATCCGGCAGTCGAATCGTGATTGAGGAATTTCTCACCGGTCCGGAGGTTTCTGTACTGGCATTTACTGACGGAAAAACCGTAAAGCCTATGGTGTCTTCTATGGACCACAAGCGTGCCGGAGATCACGATACCGGTTTGAATACCGGCGGAATGGGTACTGTCGCCCCCAATCCCTACTACACAGAATTCATTGCCCAGCAGTGCATGGAGGAAATTTTTCTGCCCACCGTTGCCGCAATGAATACGGAAGGACGCACCTTCAAGGGCTGCCTGTACTTTGGCTTGATGCTTACCCCGGACGGTCCCAAGGTCATTGAATACAACTGCCGGTTCGGCGATCCGGAAACCCAGGTGGTGCTGCCCCTTTTGGAAAGTGATCTGCTGACTGTGATGCAGGCAACCACAAACGGTACTTTGGCGGAAACCGATGTCGTTTTTTCGAAGAAGCACGCCTGCTGCGTAATTTGGACCTCTTCCGGCTATCCCAAGGCCTATCAGAAGGGGTATGAGATTACGATGACCTCGGAGGCGGCGAAGCATACCTATGTGGCCGGCGCCAAGCTGGAGGGTAATAAGCTGGTGACCTCCGGCGGACGTGTTACCGGCACTACCGCAGTTGCCGACTGCCTGGAAGATGCCATCCGGGAAGCGTACCGCCTTTCTGACGGCGTATGCTTTGAAAATGCCTACCGCAGAAGCGATATCGGCCAGCGTGCATTGCAGGCAAAACAGTAAAAAGGAGACTATTTTATATGGTTTACCGTGTATATGTTGAAAAAAAGCAGGGACAAACCCATGAGGCAGATAATCTGCTCCGGGAAATTCGGGATTTTTTGCAAATTCCTGATTTGATCTCTGTTCGTGTTTTGAACCGCTACGATGTGGAAAACATTGAAGAGGAACTGTTCCGTTATGGAGTAGACACCGTGTTTTCCGAGCCTCAGGTGGACAATGTTTCCTATGAACTGCCCCAAGGGGGGACGGTCTTTGCCGTAGAACCCCTGCCGGGTCAGTACGATCAGAGAGCCGACTCTGCTGCCCAGTGTATTCAAATCATCTCTCAGGGGAACCGTCCCATTATCCGCACCGCAAAGGTGTATGCGCTGGAGGGGAGCTTGACAGAGGCTCAACTGGAGTCTATTGAAAATTATGTCATCAACCGGGTAGAAAGCCGTCTTGCGGATTTGGCGGTCCCGGAAACCCTCAAGGTAGAGCACAGTGTTCCCCGTAGCGTTGCCGTAGTGACCGGTTTTATCACTTTGGATGATACCGGCTTGGCTGAGCTTTTGGATACGCTGGGACTGGCTATGGATCTGGATGATCTCAGGTTTCTGCAGACTTATTTCCGGGATGAAGAACATCGGGATCCCACCATTACAGAAATCCGGGTAGTGGACACTTACTGGTCTGACCACTGCCGTCATACCACCTTCTCTACCCATTTGGAGCATATTCAGATTGACGATCCGGCTGTCCAAGCTGCTTATCAGCGGTATCTGGATGCCCGTATTGAGGTTTACGGCGAGGAAAAGGCTGCGAAGCGTCCTCAGACCCTGATGGACATTGCCACCATCGGTGCCAAGACCCTGAAAAAACGTGGCCTGCTGCCGGAGCTTGACGAGAGTGAAGAAATCAATGCCTGTTCCATCCATGTAAACGCCAATGTCAGCGGCGAGGAGCAGGACTGGCTGTTGATGTTTAAAAATGAAACCCATAACCACCCCACAGAAATCGAACCCTTCGGCGGAGCAGCTACCTGTATCGGCGGCTGTATCCGTGACCCGCTGTCCGGCCGTGCCTATGTTCATCAGGCAATGCGTGTCACCGGTGCCGGTGACCCCCGCAAAGCCCTGAACGAAACTTTGCCCGGCAAGCTGCCGCAAAGAAAGCTATGCCAGACTGCGGCAGCAGGTTATTCCTCCTACGGTAACCAAATCGGTCTTGCCACCGGTCATGTAGCGGAGCTGTATCATGAAGGCTATATTGCAAAGCGGTTAGAGTGCGGCGCTGTTGTGGCTGCTGTTCCTGCAGAGAATGTACGCCGGGAGTGTCCTGCCCCCGGAGATGTGGTCATTCTGTTGGGTGGACGCACCGGCCGTGACGGCATCGGCGGTGCGACCGGCTCCTCCAAGAGCCACAACCTGAAATCCCTGACCAATATGGCATCCGAGGTTCAAAAGGGCAACGCCCTTGAGGAGCGGAAACTGCAGCGTTTGTTCCGTAATCCCTCGGTGACCCGGCTGATCAAGCGCTGTAATGACTTTGGTGCCGGCGGTGTCAGCGTTGCCATCGGTGAGTTGGCAGACGGTTTGCGGATCGACCTGGATGCGGTTCGTAAAAAGTATGAGGGTTTGGACGGAACCGAGCTTGCTATCTCCGAATCTCAGGAACGTATGGCGGTGGTGGTAGAGGCAGCGGATGCCGATACCTTTATTGCCTTGGCGCAGACGGAGAATTTGGAAGCCTACAAGGTAGCAGAGGTTACCGAGGTCGCCAGAATGGTAATGACCTGGAACGGTCAGCAGATCGCCAACCTGTCCCGTGAATTTCTGAATACCAACGGTGCGGTCAAGCACGCGGATGTGAATGTTCCCAAGAAGGACCTTGCCGGTTTGGGAAAGCCGCTGTACACCTCTCTGAAGGAAATGGCAGCCGATTTGCGGACAGCCAGCCAAAGAGGTTTGGTAGAGCGTTTTGATGCCTCCATCGGCGCAGGCTCTGTGCTGATGCCCTTTGGTGGCAAGTATCAGTCTACCCCTGCCCAGGCAATGGCAGCGAAGCTGCCGGTGCTGCCCGGTCATACCACGGATCAGGCCAGTGTGATGGCCTGGGGCTGTGATCCGGATATACTTTCCGCAGACCCCTATACCGGCGCACGGGCTTCTGTATATACCTCCGTTGCCAAACTGGTGGCAGCCGGTGCTGATTACAATAAGGCATACCTAACGTTACAGGAGTTCTTTGAAAAGCTGCGGACGGAACCTGTGCGTTGGGGCAAACCCTTCGCTGCTCTGCTGGGCGCATTGGATGCGCAGTTGGAGTTGGGTGCGGCTGCTATTGGCGGAAAGGATTCCATGTCCGGCAGCTTCCTGGATCAGGATGTTCCGCCGACGCTGATATCCTTTGCTATTGCGCCTGTGGACGCGAAGATGGTGCTTTCCCCGGAATTTAAGGCAGCAGGACATCCTGTGTATTTGTTTGGCCCGGTAGATGAAAGCGCTCAGAGTATGAAAGAAGCCTGGGATGCATTCCACAAGCTGCATTTAGAGGGGAAAGTGAAAGCTGCCTGGGCTGTGGAGCACGGATTGGGCGAAGCTGTGATGAAGATGTCCTTCGGTAACGGCATAGGCTTCCGTTCCTGCAAGAAGCTTGACGGTGATTGGCATAACGGTGCGCTTTGGGGCTTTATTGTTGCGGAGCTTACAGAGGAGATTTCGCTTGCCGGTGTTATGAAGATCGGTGAAACCACCACGGATCCCGTCGTTGCATTGGACAACGACAGTGTATCTGTTGCACAGCTTCACCTGTGGAACACCGAGGTTTTGGAGAAGGTTTATCCCACCAAGACTCAGGAAACATCCAAAACGGTACCGACCTTCTCCTATAACGGCACAAGGAATCCGGCCCCTTTCGTTCAATGTGCCAAGCCTAAGGTGCTGATTCCGGTATTCCCCGGCACCAACTGTGAGTTTGACTCCGCAAGGGCTGTACTTGCCGCAGGGGGAGAGGCGGAGATCGCGGTCATTCGCAATTTGACGGCTGAGGATGTCAGCCGGAGCGTAGAAACCGTTGCACAGAAAATTGCAGAAAGTCAGATGATCTTTATTCCCGGCGGTTTCTCCGGCGGTGACGAGCCTGACGGTTCTGCCAAGTTTATTACTGCCTTTTTCCGCAATCCTGCCATCAAGGAACAGGTCACCCGTCTGCTGGAGCAGCGTGACGGCTTGATGTGCGGTATCTGCAACGGTTTTCAGGCGCTGATCAAACTGGGGCTTGTGCCTTATGGCAAGATCATCGACACCGATGAAACCTGCCCGACCCTGACCTACAACACCATCGGACGCCATCAAAGCAGGATCGTCCGTACCCGGATCGCATCCAATCAAAGCCCCTGGCTGAGGCTGATGCAGGTGGGGGATATTGTGAATGTTCCCATTTCTCACGGCGAGGGACGTTTCTTTGCCAGTGAGGAATTGGCTATGCAGCTTGCTGAAAACGGTCAGATCGCGACGCAGTATGTAGACCTTGCAGGCAATCCTACTATGGATGCGGCGTTCAACCCCAATGGTTCTGTGTTTGCGATCGAAGGTATTACCAGCCCTGACGGACGGGTCCTGGGCAAGATGGGACACAGCGAACGAATTGGAAAAGATCTCTACCGCAATGTTCCCGGTGCCTACGATATTCGGATGTTTGAAGCAGCTATAAAGTATTTTAAATAAAGGAGGTCTTCTGATGGCATACTACTATTCTGAGCCCAGCCATACGTTTAGCGAATATCTTTTAATTCCCGGGTATACCTCTGAGGAGTGTGTTCCGGACAATGTATCCCTGCGCACGCCGCTGGTAAAGTACAAAAAGGGAGTGGAAGAGCCTGCGATCAGCCTGAATATTCCTATGACCTCTGCGGTTATGCAGTCGGTTTCCAATGATTCTCTGGCCATTGCCCTGGCCAAGGAGGGCGGCATCAGCTTTATTTACGGCTCCCAGTCCATCGAGTCTCAGGCGGCTATGGTGGCCAAGGTCAAAAATTATAAAGCAGGTTTTGTTGTATCTGCCTCCAACCTGACCCCGGAGCATACGCTTGCGGATGTGCTGGAATTGAAGGAGAAAAACGGTTTTTCCACCGTTGCCATTACCCACGATGGCACTGCTACCGGAAAGCTGCTGGGTATCGTTACCAGCCGGGACTACCGTGTCAGCCGTATGGACGGCAGTGAAAAGGTTTCCAGCTTTATGACACCCCGTGAAAAGCTGGTCACCGCTGCGGCGGAAACCACCTTAAAGGAAGCCAACGATATCATTTGGGAGCACAAGCTGAACAGCCTGCCGGTGGTAGATCAAAACGACCACCTGATGTATTTTGTGTTCCGCAAGGACTATTCCTCTCACAAGGCCCATCCTATGGAGCTGCTGGACGGTCAGAAGCGTTATCTGGTGGGAGCAGGTATCAATACCCGGGATTATGCGCAGCGCATCCCGGCACTGCTGGCGGCCGGTGCGGATTGTCTGGTGATCGATTCCTCTGAGGGCTTTACCTGTTGGCAGGAAAAGACCATACGCTGGGTCCGTGACCATTACGGCGACAGTGTCAAGATCGGCGCCGGTAATGTGGTGGACCGTGAAGGATTTCGCTTTTTGGCAGAATGTGGAGCGGACTTTGTAAAAGTTGGCATTGGTGGCGGTTCCATTTGTATTACCCGTGAGACCAAGGGCATTGGCCGTGGTCAGGCAACCGCTGTGATTGAGGTTGCAGCCGCCCGGGATGAGTACTTCCGGGATACCGGTATCTATGTCCCCATCTGCTCCGACGGCGGCATTGTGCACGACTATCATATGACGCTGGCTCTGGCTATGGGCGCGGATTTTCTGATGCTGGGACGCTACTTTGCCCGGTTTGATGAGTCTCCCACGCCTAAGGTTATGGTCAACGGTGCCTATATGAAGGAGTACTGGGGCGAAGGCTCCAACCGGGCTCGAAACTGGCAGCGCTATGACCTTGGCGGCAAGACAAAGCTGACCTTTGAGGAGGGTGTAGACAGTTATGTGACCTACGCCGGCTGCCTCCACGACAATGTGGAAAGCTCACTGTACAAGGTCAGATCCACAATGTGTAATGTGGGCGTGACCAGCATCGCGGAACTGCAGGAAAAGGCAAAGATCACCCTGGTTTCTTCTACCTCCATCGTAGAAGGCGGCGCCCACGATGTAACCCTGCGCTCTACAAATACGGTGAAATAATAGATCGTTCCTTGTTTTGGAGGAAGTTCTAAAAGCTATTATTTGGCGGATCCGTTTTGGGATACTGTACAAGGAAACTGAATATCGAAAACCCCCTTGATCTCTGAGCGCTTTCGAGATCAAGGGGGATTATTTTGCACGGACTATTATATAATATTTTCAAAAAGCTCCTCAATGGATACACCTAACACCTTGGCCAGTCCGTAAAGCTCAATGTCAGTCACTGTCCTTTGCTTGTCTTCAATTCTTGAAATAGACCCACGGCAAATATAGATTGCCAACATTTCCAGTTTGTTGGACAGAGTTTGTTGGCTCATTTTACGTTCTATTCTAAGTTGTTTTACTCTATCACCGATCATATTCATTTCGGTCCCATCAATAATTCTTGCCATTGTATACACTCCTTTTGTCTTGACATAGGACAAAATACAGTGTATATTATTTTCTGTCAGGGGTTGTCCTATGACAGGACAATGACGAAAAATATCGTGGGAGGAATTTATTTATGAAAACCGCACATCGTATTAGAAGCTTCATTATGGTTTTCTTTTTACTTATGTCGCTTTTGTCAATGTTTTATGTTCATGCCAATGCTGCATCAGTCACACTATCAGAAATGTTAGAGCGTGCGGAATCAATTGTAAATTTTACATGGGTACCAAGTCAGCGCATCTACACGTGGAACGGCAATCCTTATAACGGTAAAACATATTTTGAGTCAGGACAAGTGGTAGTGGGCATGCCGTACACCCTTTTCTCGTGGGAATTGGGCACAGATAGCTTACTTTCATTATCTCAGTATAAAGATAAGGTGTCTTCCAACTATTCTACAACTACGTATTGCAAGTCGGTAGATGAAAATCGTACAGGTCCTGTATATGGATCCTGTTGTGCTACATTCGTTAGTGAAGTGTTTGGTGGGAGCTATATGAATGGCAGTGATCCAAGGTTTGATAGTGTTTACGCAATTGAACACAATAACGGCTATGGAACAACGTATTACAACGTCAAGGTTGGAAACATTCGGCCAGGAGATGCATTGAGCAATTCTACAACAACTGAAAATGGAGGACACATTGTTTGGGTTGGTGCTGTTACTGATACGACGATTACTATATACGAGCAGACACCCCCTGTCGCCAAGAAGACTGTCTTATCCAAGTCATCAGTTAATTCGTCTGGATATTTAGTGTATGGAGAGGATGTTTATAGTACGGTAACAAGAAGTAATGAATTAATAAACACCATTGTCCCCGGCAAACCGAGTTTAACAGGCATACAAAGCACATACGAGGCAGGAGATGATATAGTATTTACTTGGGAAAAAACAGAAAACACAACACACTACAATGTGACAGTTCAAAGGTTGAACTCGAATCAGTACTTGTTCTATGATGCTTATTACTCTGTTAAAAGCGGATATACGATAGCCCTATCTGATGGCGCATATCGAGCTCGCGTGACAGCAAAAAACTCGAATTATTATACTGAGGATGGCTCTGACTGGGTATCAACAGTATCGGATTGGGTGTATTTTGTCGTAGGTGAACATAATTGCGATAAGGGCGAATATGCATTTTTTGAAAAAGACCATCCACACTATTCGTGCTACATATGTTCTATGTGTGGTGACATATGGAGGGACTACTCTGCACCAAATTTTTATGATCCTTGTTTGGAGTGCCACCGCCCCGGTAAACCGGTTTTGCTTGATTTAAATGAAGTATATACAGAGGACGAAGAGATTGTTTTTTGCTGGGAAGAAACTGAAAATACTACACATTATAATCTTTCGATAGCAACAAAGAATAATTGTAATGAGTGGGAAAACTATGAGCAGGTATATTATGCACAAAATGGTCTAACAAGGAGCCTGCCTGCTGGCGAATATAGAATAATCCTTTCATCAAAGAATTCCAATTATTTTAAGGAAGACGGGAGTGATTGGTTAACTACGAGCGCCGATTATAGGTATTTTACGGTTAATAAATCAGCGTATACGATATCATATAACGCAAACGGTGGAGATAATGCACCGAACGCTCAAACAAAGAAATATAATGAAAATATGATATTAAGTAATGATGTTCCAACTCGTAGGGGCTACGATTTTTTAGGATGGGCAACCACAAATGATGCAGTTGAAGTTGAATATCAGCCTGGGGATGTATACGCTGTTAATTCAAATGTTATGCTATATGCAGTTTGGGAACATATTCATATAGGAACAGTCAATAGATGGAATGTAGTTTTAGAAGATGCTATCAAGCTCAATTTCCATTTACAAATAAGCAATTCAATAATTAACACGGCAAAAATTAAAACCACCGTTGCAGATGACACGATGACATACTATCCCTCGAATCTGGAACAGGATAAAGATGGCTGTTACATAGTAAGTATTAGAATTGCTCCAGCTCTAATGAATGAGCCCGTTGTTATCATGGGAATGAACGATGGTGAAATTGGAAGCGTATCTTCCTATACGGTTTACCAGTATTGTGCTAATATTTTGAAAAATAGCGAGTACAGCAAGTATCATGTCCTGGTAAAAGAAATGCTGAACTACGGTGCTATGGCACAGGTTTATTTTAACTATGATGCTGAGAATCTTGCCAATGAAGGCATAGCCGATGTGGCTGCTACGGATATTCCGGAAATTGCAGAAGAATGGACTGTCAGTGACAATATCAACGGCCTCAGTTTCCACGGCGCAAGTCTTGTATACCGGGATCGGATTGCGGTGCGGTACTATTTTACCGGCGATGTGACCGGATGTACCTTTACTGCAAACGGCAACACCTATACACCTGTTTCCAAGGATGGTATGTACTATGTGGAGATTGCGGACATCCTGCCTCAAAATCTGGATCAACAGATCACTTTGACGGCAACTGATACCAGCGGCAATACGCTTTCGGTTACCTACGGCCCAATGAACTACATCGTTCGCATGAACGAAAAGGGTAGCGATGCTTTGAAAGCACTGGTAAAAGCACTCTATAACTATCATTTGGCTGCAAAAGCCTTATAAACCAATATGAAAATATCCCCCGTAGATTGCCACACCGGTGTACGCACCGGTTCGCAATGACACGGGGGATGTTTTTTTATTACATATGAAGAATTAGGATGCAAACGGTCTGCGTTGCGGACAGTGTTTCCTGAAAATCAGTCGTTGGTATAGTTATCGAAGTAACCCTGGATATAGACGATGGGGGTGCCTTTATCGCCGGAGCCGGAGGTGAGGTCGCAAAGGGAACCGATCAGGTCTGTCAGCCGGCGGGGGGTCGTACCCTGGGCGGCCATCTGACCAACCAGGCTGCTGCCGTCCTTCTGCTGGATCTTCTCCTTGATGGCATCCTGCAGCTTCTTGCCGGACAGGCCCGCAAAGTCATTATCTGCCAGGTATTTCAGCTTCAGCTCGTTGGGGGTGCCTTCCAGGCCGGGGGTATAGGCGGGGGAGACCACCGGGTCGGCCAGCTCCCAAATCTTGCCTACAGGGTCCTTGAATGCACCGTCACCGTAGACCATGACCTCGATATGCTTGCCTGTCAGCTCCAAAAGCCGTGCTTGAATATCCATAACCAGGCTTTGGCAGTTCTGGGGGAACAGCTTAACAGTGTCCTCTGTAGACTTGTTGGAGCCCAGCAGACCGTAGCGTTCATTATAGCCGCTGCCGTTTACCGGGGCGTTCAAGATCTCATCCAAACCGTAAACCCGCTCCGCGCCACCGGCCTTTAATAGCCGTTTTGTGCGTTCCCGGGTATGGATATCGCAGTTAAGGACATTTTTGGTATATTTCAGAATTGCCTGAGGGGCATTGGCAAAAATGATCTCACATTCCGCACCACATTCCCGGATCAAATTGCCGTAGTACTCCACATAATCTACGCCGGTAAAGGGATGCTTCAGGTAGCCGAACATTTCCCGGTACTGGCTCTCACTGAGCACATCCCGGTAGGGATCTACGCCGTGCTTGTCCATCAGGTCCCAGTCGATCAAATGGTTGCCTACCTCGTCGGAGGGGTAGCTGAGCATCAAAACTACTTTTTTGCAGCCTTTGGCAATGCCACGCAGGCAAACAGCGAAGCGGTTTCTGCTGAGAATGGGGAAAATAACGCCTACCGTACCGCCGCCCAGCTTGGCACGGATATCTGCGGCGATATCGTCGGTGGTGGCGTAGTTACCCTGAGCGCGGGCAACAATGGCTTCCGTCATGGCGACGATATCACGGTCCCGGGGGTTGAGGCCGTCCTCCGTTATGGCTTTGGAAATGGAATCGATGACGATCTCGGCAAGGTCATCTCCCTGGCGGATAATGGGCGCGCGAACACCCATAGAAACAGTACCTATCATTCGGCTCATACTCATTACTCCTAATCAAGCACATGGATCACGGAAAAAACCGCGTACACTCTATTTTACAGCATAAATGCTATAAATGCAAAACAATTTTTTGTAAATTTTTCACCAATCTGCGGTCAGCTCCGGTTGCAGCGGCAACTCGTGGAGAATGTGGTGGGTGATCTGCTTATACTGCTGAAGATCGGTGGTTTTTCGGAGCTGCTTTTGCAGCTTCGGGTCCGGTGGGAACAGGCAAAACAGATACCGCCAGTTTTCCTTCAGGCGGAACATGGCGTTCCGGGCGCTGCCGAAAACGCTGGCGTATTCCTCCAGCAGCTCCTCCAAAAACGCCTCCAAAACAGGGGCGGTGGTACCACCGGGGGTCAAAAGCCCCGGGTTGCCGACAAGACCACGGCCTAACATGACAGCACCCACCTGAGGGAAGTCCTTCTGAAAGGCAATGATATCTTCTGTGGAGCACAAATTGCCGTTATAGCAAAGCGGTGCGCGGCTGTTTTGCAAAGCATAGCGGAACTGCGCCAAGTCCACAGGTCCGTTATAAAAGGCGGCTCGAACCCGGGGATGAACGGTCAGCTCCTCGATGGGATACCGGTTCAGGATCTCCAAAATAGCCGGAAATTCCTCTGCAGATGTAAAGCCCAACCGGGTTTTAATGGAAACCGGCAGGTGACTTCCGGCACAGATCTCATATAAAAAGCTATCCAGTGCCTGCAGATCCCGGAGCATACCGGAGCCTTTTCCTTTCGCGGTGACGGTGCCTGAGGGGCAGCCTAAATTTAAATTGACCTGACGGTACCCCAGCTCCTTGCATACGCCGCTCATCCAAATGAAATCCTCCGGGACCTTTGTCATAAGCTGGGGAACAACCTGCACCGGCAGCGCATCTGCCGCAGGCAGCTCCCGGGCCTCTCTGGGGGTCAGTGCCCGGTGGACAGTAGGGGAGAAGAATGGCGTATAGTACCGGTCAATACCGGGAAAATATTTGCAATGCAGACGCCGGTATACACTGTCGGTGATGCCCTCCAATGGGGCAAAGTAGTAGCGCATACAGATCCTCCGTTTGTGAAGTGGTTATACTATAATACATCCCTTTTCAAATCGCAATCCGATGATCAAATTTCAGCTTACAGAGCAGTTGGAAACTTGCGAAAACCTACGATATGTCATTGCGAACCAATGTGAACACTGGCGTGGCAATCCGTCCCCCCCGTGTCATTGCGAACCAGTGCGCACACTGGTGTGGCAATCCGTCCCCCCGTGTCCTTGCGAACCAGTGCGCACACTGACGTGGGAATCCGTATCTCAAGGGAATAAGAACAGTACAACGCCCCGGGAGGTCCCGGGGCGTTGTAAGCTTATATCTCCATAATGACAGGCAGGATCATGGGGTTGCGCTTGGTGGTCTTGAACAGGTAACCGCTCAGGTCCGATTTGATGGCACTCTTAACAGAGGTCCAGTCCCGGATGCGCTTGCGGTGACAGCGTTCTATGGCCTCCATAGCCACATTCCGCAATTCCTCCATCAGCTCTTCTGATTCCTTTACATAGATAAAGCCTCGGGTGATGATATCCGGACCGGTGATCACGCTTCCATCCTGACTGCTGATGTTCACACAGACAACGATCATACCGTCCTGTGCCAGATGCTTCCGGTCACGCAGGACAACTGCGCCCACATCACCCACACCGGTGCCGTCAACAAAGACCTTACCGGCCGGCACACTGCCGGTCAGCTTGCAGGTCTTGGCGCTCAACTCGATCACATTGCCGATCTCTGCAATGCATACATGTTTGGCAGGCACACCCATTTGGGTTGCCAGCCGGCCGTGAAGCTGCAGATGCCGCTGTTCACCGTGGACAGGAATGAAGAACTTTGGTTTACATAATGCGTGGATGATCTTCAATTCTTCCTGACAGGCATGGCCGGAAACATGAAGGCCTTCGCTTTTTTCATAGACCACGTCGGCACCCTTGCGGTACAGCTCGTTGATGATCTTGGAAACTGCCTTTTCATTGCCGGGGATGGCAGAGGCGGAAATGATGATGCGGTCACCGCCTACAATGTCGATCTGCTTGTGCATAGAGAAAGCCATCCGATACAGCGCGGACATATTTTCGCCCTGAGAGCCGGTGGAAACAATGACGACCTTGTTTTTCGGCAGGCTTTTGGTAGCACCCAAGTCTACAATGGTGCCAGCCGGAACTTTGATATAGCCCAGCTCCTGGGCAACCTTCAGCATATTTTCCATGCTGCGGCCGGCTACAGCCACTTTACGGCCATAGCGGTGGGCAATAGCCAAAATGGCTTGAATTCGGTGCATATTGGAGGCAAAGGTGGTAACAATGATCCGCTCATTACAGTTTTTAAACTGCCTGTCAAGACTTTCAGTAACCACACTTTCACTGGGGGTATAGCCCTGACGCTCCACATTGGTAGAGTCGGCAAGCAGCGCCAGCACACCCTGATTGCCCAGCTCGCCCAGACGTGTCAGGTTTGTCATACCGCCGGTAGCAGTGGGATCGATCTTGAAGTCACCGGTCATGATCACGGTGCCGATGGGGGTGTGAATGGCAAAGGCCACCGCGTCGGCAATGGAATGGTTCACATGGATAAACTCTACTGTGAAGCAGCCTGCGTGGACTACATCACCGGGCTTGTGGGTGACAAGCTTCACCTGATCGGTAAGCCGGTGTTCCTCCAATTTCAGACGGATCAGACCGTTGGTCATGGCAGTGCCGTGAATGGGACAGCTCACCTGCTGCATACAGTAGGGAATGGAACCAATGTGGTCCTCGTGGCCATGGGTGATGAACATACCGCGAAGCTTTTTGGCGTTTTGAGTCAAATAGGTAAAGTCGGGAATGACCAGGTCCACGCCGTACATATCCTCTTCCGGAAAGCCTACACCGCAGTCGACGATGATCATATCCCTGCCATACTCCAGCACAGTCAGGTTCTTGCCGATCTCGTCCAGGCCGCCAAGGGGAATAATTTTCAGTTTTTGTGCCAAATAAAATCAATACTCCTTTCAAATTTTGCCTGTGGCACACTCTAAAAAACTTTTGGTGAAATGGAATAGTTTTTTGAGAATTCCAAAAAAGGCAACAAAAAAGCAGGCAGCCGCCTGCTCCCATAGCAGCCCCGATCCGCTGCCGCTGAAGCAAATGCGCCCACATTTATGTGAAATTAAATTGCAGCCGGGTCCGTCACCGGTCTGCTCTTACAGATAGTATAACACAGTTTTATCCGTTTGTATACAATAATTTTTTGACTTGTTTCAACGGCTTTTGCAAAAAAACACCCTCTGAGGAATAAACCTCAGAGGGGATGTTTTTATTAAACGTACTTTGTGGTGTTGACCTTGACACCGGGGCCCATGGTGGAAACAACCACGCAGGAACGGATATACTGGCCCTTGGCGGCTGCGGGCTTTGCCTTCACAACAGCCTGGATCAGGGTATCCATGTTCTCGCCCAGCTTCTCAGCACCGAAGGAAACCTTACCGATGGGGCAGTGGATGATGTTGGTCTTGTCCAGACGGTACTCAACCTTACCGGCCTTGATCTCGGTAACAGCGGCACCCACGTTGGGGGTAACGGTGCCAGCCTTGGGGGAGGGCATCAGACCCTTGGGGCCCAGAACCTTACCCAAACGGCCAACAACACCCATCATATCGGGGGAAGCGACCACGACGTCAAACTCGAACCAGTTTTCCTTGGTGATCTTCTCAACCAGCTCCATGCCACCGGCGTAATCTGCACCGGCTGCCAGAGCCTCGTCAACCTTGGCGTCCTTAGCGAAA
>JAFSET010000023.1 GCA_017435615.1 Oscillospiraceae bacterium
CTCACGGCACTCCTCCACGGAGTTCAGGCCATACTGAGCCAGGACGCCGTTGATCTTGTCGATCTTTCTTTCGTAACCTTCAAATAAAGCCATTGTGCTTCTCCTCCTCTTACTCGTGACGGGGGTCGATGTACTTGGCGGCGCCAGCAAAACGACCATAGCTGCCCTTGGCCTTCTCCAGAGCGACATTGGCATCGTCGCCCTTCTTGATGAAGTCCATCATCTTACCCAGGTTGATAAATTCGTAACCGATGATCAGGTTGTCTGAATCCAGAGCGCAACGGGTCACGTAGCCCTCAGCCATCTCCAGGTAACGGGGGCCCTTAGCCTTGGTGGCGAACATGGTGCCCACCTGGCTGCGCAGACCCTTGCCCAGGTCCTCCAGGGAAGCGCCCACAGCGAGGCCATCCTCGGAGAAAGCGGACTGGCTGCGGCCGTAGACGATCTGCAGGAACAGCTCACGCATAGCGGTGTTGATGGCGTCACAGACCAGGTCGGTGTTCAGAGCCTCCAGGAGGGTCTTACCGATCAGGATCTCGGAAGCCATTGCGGCGGAGTGGGTCATACCGGAGCAGCCCAGGGTCTCCACCAGGGCCTCTTCGATGATGCCCTCCTTCACGTTCAGGGTCAGCTTGCAGCAGCCCTGCTGAGGAGCACACCAGCCGATACCGTGGGTAAATCCGCTGACGTCCTTAATTTCCTTGACCTGCACCCACTTGCCCTCTTCGGGGATGGGAGCAGGGCCGTGGTAGGCACCCTTGCCCACGGGGCACATGTGCTGTACTTCAGTACTGTAAATCATGGCAATTTTCCTTTCTTTGAAGGACAGTTTTCCGTCCTTATTAAATTTTCCGAAGATATTATACAGACTGAAACCCCAAAAGTCAATCACGACTGTGACAAAAAACCGCTTTTCTGTCAAGGAAATCGGTTCAGATACATATATTATTGATTTTGGACCATATTTTCCGCAAATCCATTTGCTTTTTATAAAGAAGTATGGTAGAATATCTGCTGTATGACCCAAATAATGGATATTAGATGAGGTGAAGGAAATGTACATCGAAAAGGCAGCCTATGCTTTTCAGTTGGACAGCACCCCCGTAGAATGTAAGGCCTTCGGCAACGGCCATATCAACAACACCTTCCGGATCGTTACCGAGTCCGGCTCCAAATACGTGCTGCAGCGCATCAACAAGTACGTATTCAAAAATCCCATCCGTGTGATGGCCAACACCAGCGCGGTGACCAACTACCTGCGTGAGCGTGTGGAAGACCCCCGAATGACCCTGCACTTTATTCCTGCCAAGGACGGCCGGTACTACCACAAAGGTCCTGACGGCGAATTTTGGCGGATGTACGACTATGTGGGCGGATTTACCCTGGATATGCCGGAAAGTGACGAGGATTTCTACCAAAGCGCTTTGGCCTTCGGCCGCTTCCAGGAGCTGCTGGCCGACTATCCTGCGGACACGCTGTATGAGATCATCCCCAACTTCCACAACACCATTGACCGGTACAAACAGCTCAAGGAGTCCATCGAGGAGGACTGCGTAGGCCGTGTGGAAGAAGTACAGGAAGACATCAAATTCCTGCTGGATCGGGAAAAGGCCGGCGGTTTGCTCCAGGTGATGCTGGACAACGGACTGCTGCCTCTGCGTGTGACCCACAACGACACCAAGCTGAACAATGTTCTGCTGGAAAACGGCACCCGGAAGAGCCTGTGCGTGCTGGACCTGGATACGGTCATGCCCGGCTCCAGTCTGTATGACTTCGGCGACTCCATCCGCTTCGGTGCGGCCACTGCCGCCGAAGACGAACCGGATACCTCCAAAATGACCCTGGACCTGCACCTTTTCGAGGTCTACACCAGAGGTTATATCGAGGCCGCTCCTGCCCTGACCGATCTGGAGGTCACCCTGCTGCCCTTGGGCGCATTGGTCATGACCCTGGAGCTTGCTGTGCGCTTTTTGAAGGATTACTTAGACGGCGACCTGTACTTCAGCAAGATCGACTACCCGGAGCACAACCTGGTCCGCGCCCGGAGTCAGATGGCACTGGTAGCCGATATGGAAAAGAAATGGACACAAATGAACTTGATCGTCGCGCAGGTTGCGGACCAATTGCGGCGCAAATAACCCAGGAGGAACCTTCTATGCAATACTTAGGCGTAAACTACGAAATCAAACACATCCCCACCCTGGACCCGGGATTTATTCCCTTCGGCGTCTGGGCCGACGCTTACCGCAAGGAGGCAAAAATGCCCCTTCGCATTGCGGTGGAGCGTAACGGCGGTTTTATCTCCGTCCACAGCACCTGTATCCACGGCACTGCCCAAATGGCAGAAGCTGACTACCGGTATGTGGAGCGGTATGTAAAATTCCTGCTGTGGTCCATCGGCGGCTTCCGGGTGTACATCTGCGGCGCTTCTCCCATTGCACAGAAGCTGCAGCAGGCATACAGCGCAAACGGTGAGCGTGCCTTCGACTACGACTTCTTCCAGAAGCTCTACGAGCGTGAGCTGGAGATCGTGGATCTGCCTCTGGAGCAGTGCCCCCAGGCCAACGAGTGCCCCCAGCCCATCGGCGGCCATTTGGACGGCTGCCGCATCGGCTTTGATGCCGGCGGCTCCGACCGGAAGGTCTCTGCCATGATCGACGGCGAATGTGTATACTCCGAGGAAGTTGTATGGCACCCCAAGAAAAACCCGGATCCCAACTACCAATACGAGGGTATCCTGGACTCCTTCCGTACCGCCGCCTCCAAAATGCCCCGGGTGGATGCCATCGGCGTATCCTCCGCCGGCGTGTTCATCGGCAATGCGCCTATGATCTCCAGTATCTTCTACTGTGTTCCCCGTGAGCGCTGGGACGAGGTGAAGACTGTATTCGACCGGGCCGCTGCCCAGATCGGTGATGTGCCCATCGTTGTGGCCAACGACGGCGACGTTTCCGCACTGGCCGGTGCCATGGGTATGGATGTAGGCTCCATTATGGGCCTGGCCATGGGCACCAGTGAGGCTGTGGGCTATGTGGACAAGGACAAAAATGTCCTGGGCTGGATCAACGAGCTGGCCTTTGCCCCTGTGGACCTGAACGAGGACGCTATGCAGGACGAGTGGTCCACCGACTTTGGCGTGGGCTGTAAATACTTCTCCCAGGATGCGGTCAACAAGCTGGCTCCCCGTGCCGGTATCGAGCTGGACGAGAGCTTGACCCCTGCGGAAAAGCTAAAGGTGGTCCAGGGCCTGATGGCACAGGACGACCCCAGAGCCGCTGCCGTTTTCAAGGATATCGGCATTTACCTGGCTTATGCCGTGGTGCAGTACTGCCAGTTCTACGACATCCACCATCTGATGCTGCTGGGCCGTGTTATGTCCGGCAAGGGCGGTGATCTGATCCTGTCCACCTGCAACGATGTATTGAAGGACGAATTCCCTGCCCTGGCAGAAAAGGTCAATGTTATGCTGCCGGACGAAAAGACCCGCCGGGTAGGTCAGAGTGCTGCCGCCGCCTCCCTCCCCGAGATCCGCAAGTAATCAAAAGACCGAGGCAGCAAACACTGTCTCGGTCTTTCTTTGTTAAATCAGCTTTGTAACATTCTCGCCCGGTCCGATGTAGATGGTGGAAGCTTTCTTCACCGCATCCTGCCCGGGAGTATATTGGTCATAGATACCAACAGTGGGCATACCGATCCTTTGGGCGGTTGCCAGGGCCACGGCGGAATCCTCAAAAACCCAGGTTTCCTCTGTTTTCGTCCCCAGCCACGCCTGGGTGTGCAGGAAAATATCCGGAGCATCCTTCCCCTTGCCTACCACGCTGCAGGAGAAGATTTCCTCAAAGTAATCCCGGACACCGCAATGCGCCAAGGCGATCTCGATCAGCTCCGGTGCGGTTGCGGAGGCGATCACCGTCCGGATCCCCTGCTCTCTGCAGTGCTGCAAATAGGCCTGCATGCCGTCTTTCAAGGTGACATCGGTTGCATAGAAATTTCGAAAGGTCTCATTTGCCACCTGGTACACCGCCTCACTGCTGGGCCCCAGCTTACACTCGCGGTGCAGCAGTTCCGCAGCCTCCCTCAGGGTTGTCGTGCGGATCTTTAGTTCCACCTCCGGGTCAGGCACAAATCTCGCTCCGTGCAAAAAGGCATCCCCAAATGCCTTCCAGTGCACTTCCCACAGTCCTAAGGAATCTACTAAAGTGCCATCCATATCAAAGATGGCGGCTTTGATATTCATGCTTCTTACCCCCTTTTTCAATTATTAAATCATATTTTACCCGTAATTACAAGATAAAACATCTGCATTTTTGCAGCCACAAAAGGAGTCATTACGATGTTCTATAAAAACGCAAAGATCTTCTGTTCTGATTTTCAATTCCACACCGGTGCTTTTGAGGTCCGGGACGACGGCACCTTCGGTGCCATTCTGCCGGATGCTGTTCCTGCCGACGCCATTGATTTGAAGGGTGCAACGGTCATCCCCGGTCTGTGCGATGTGCACAACCACGGCAATTCCGGTGCGGACTTTTCCGACGGTGACTATGACGGCCTTGTGAAAATGGCCGCTTACCTTGCCACACAAGGTGTAACCTCCTTTGCCCCGGCTTCCATGACCCTGCCCTACGATGTGCTGGAAAAGGCCTTTGCCACTGCCCGGCGTATTGCAGACGAGAAGCCCGACGGCTGCGCACGGCTGATGGGCATCCAGATGGAAGGCCCCTATTTCTCCGAAAAGAAAAAGGGCGCTCAAAACGGCGCTTACCTGAAGGACCCGGATTTCCAGGGCTTCAAGGCTCTGTATGAAGGCTGCGGCGGTCTTGTACGGATCGTGGACGTGGCAGCCGAGCTTCCCGGTGCCAAGGAATTTGTGGAGCAGGCAAAGCAGCTTTGCACCGTGTCTGTCGGTCACACCGATTCTGACTACGATCACGCCAAAGCTGCCTTTGATGCCGGCGCTACCCATGTGACCCACCTGTACAACGGTATGCCCGGAATTCACCACCGCAATCCCGGTGTCATCCCGGCTGCCGCTGAAAATCCCCACGTCCGGGCCGAGCTGATCTGCGACGGCATCCACATCCACCCGGCCTCCGTCCGCTTGGCTTTCAATATGTTCGGACCGGAGCGGATGATCATCATCTCCGATGCTCTGCGGTGCTGCGGTATGCCTGACGGCGAATACGAGCTGGGCGGACAACAGGTGTTCCTCTCCGGCGGCATTGCCAAGCTCTCTGACGGCACCATTGCCGGTTCTGCCACCAACCTGTTTGAATGTATGCGCCGGGCAATGTCCTTTGGGATCCCCCAGGAGGATGCCATCCGTGCAGCCTCCTACAATCCGGCCTGCGCCCTGGGCGTGCAGGATCAGATCGGCTCTATTGCCGAAGGCAAGCTGGCAGATTTTGTGGTCTGCGACGAAAGCTATCAGGTTCTTTCCGTCCACATCGGCGGCAAGGCAGTATGATCGTTTTTTTCACAGTACCCATTCTTTATTATCATTCGAGGTTTTAGCAGATGGATTACATCGTGTTGGATATGGAATGGAATCAGCCCTGGCCCGGCTCCCCTTCCTCAAAAAAAGTGCTGCCGGTTCCCATCCGGGGCGAGATTTTGCAGATCGGCGCAGTCCGTGTGACTGAGGACCGACAGGTAGCTGATGAGTTTCAGGTGCTGATCAAGCCCAAATACTACCGCCGGTTAAACCGCCGTGTCAGCAAGCTTACCGGCATCAAGGAAGCCCAGCTCCGGGAGGAGGGCATTGCCTTTCCCCAGGCCATGGAGCAGTTCCGCCAGTGGTGCGGTGAGGACGTTATTTTCCTGACCTGGGGCTTTGACGATATCAACATTCTCCGGGAAAACCTTCAGCTTCACGGCCTGGACGACAGTTGGGTCTGTAACTGGTATAACGCCCAAATGATCTTCAACGCCCAGACAGACGGCTCTACCGCCCAAAAATCCCTGAAAACAGCCATGGAGATTTTTAACATCGAGGCCTCCCGGCCTGCTCATGACGCCCTGGGAGATGCCTACCACACTGCTTTGATCTGTGCCCGGCTGGACTTGTCCCGGGGTACTCAGGAGTACTCACAGGCACTGGAAAGCCATGTCAACGGCTTCCACGGTGCGCAGCTTCCCGGCTGTGTGGGGCGGAAGGTCTTTTACGGCTACGCCGATAAGCACAGTGCTCTTTCCGCCATGGCCGGTGAAGAAAACAGTTGTCCCGTCTGCGGACGGCAGATGCTGGGCTCCCGGTGGTTCTCTCAGCCGGGCAGACGCTATATGGACCTGGCTACCTGTGCGGATCACGGAAAGTTTTTGATCCGTGTGCGGCTTTCCGACCAGCCGGACGGTACCATCCGGGTCAGCAGGCTGACCTATGAAGCCGCCTCCGAAGCGGCAGAGGTTTATGCCCGGCGTGCAGAGCGTGCCGACCCGGAGGTCAAGCGCACCGGACCTCGCCGCCGCAGAAGCCGCCTGCCCCGTAAGCAGACCCCCACCGGCGAATAAATCCATCTTCAAATCCCGGTTTATCGAGCCGATTGCCCTAACGGGCAATGGCATTCTTCGAATGCCGGGGAAACGGATTGCCACGCCAGTGTTCGCACTGGCTCGCAATGACAAGTCGGTAGGTTTCTACCGTTTCGTTAAACAGGAAAAACGCTGATGCGTAACATATTTTCTCCTTTTGCAGCAAAACAAAAACCTAAAGCGGTGTCATTGCGAACCAGTGACCGATGTCACTGGTGTGGCAATCCGTTCTCTTGCAATGCGCAGCATTGCGCCGCCCACAGGGCGGCAATTTGATACCAACAACAGCTCGATAA
Organism: Oscillospiraceae bacterium; assembly: GCA_017435615.1. Lineage (GTDB taxonomy): Bacteria > Bacillota > Clostridia > Oscillospirales > Oscillospiraceae > Faecousia. Next base: position 6,825 of record JAFSET010000023.1, read on the forward strand.
ATCGGAATTTAGCCGTGAATCACGGAATATGTGTACGTTTCACCGGGGCGTTACAGAAAACTCTGTAACGCCCCGGTTGACTTAGATGCCCTATGCAAAATCCCCGGCACTGGTTATTGACTTTTTTGCTGTTTTATGCGAAAATGTGTTGGATATAAATAATATAAAAGAGGTTGTTTACTATGATACAATCAAGAACCCATAACTGCGGTCAGCTTCGGCTGAGCGATGCAGGCAAGCAGGTCACCGTTTGCGGCTGGATGGAAAATGTCCGTGAGGTCGGCTCTAACTTTGCCTTTATCGTCCTGCGTGACTATTACGGCACCACTCAGGTGGTGGTGGAGACCGAGGAAATGATGTCCGTGATCAAGGGTATCAACAAAGAATCCACCATTTCCGTCACCGGCACTGTCCGGGAGCGTGAAAGCAAAAACCCCAAGCTGGCTACCGGCGAAATTGAGGTAGTCCCCCAGTCCATCACGGTGCTGGGCAAGTGCCGCCACAACCAGCTTCCCTTTGAGATCAATAAGTCCAAGGATGCCGATGAAAATGTCCGGCTGAAGTACCGTTATCTGGACCTGCGGAACCCGGAAGTCAAAAAGAACATCATTCTGCGCTGCCAGGTGGTTGCCGAGCTGCGTCGGCTTATGACGGAGAAGGGCTTCCTGGAGATCACCACCCCCATCCTCACCGCGTCTTCCCCGGAAGGTGCCCGTGACTACCTGGTGCCTGCCAGAAATCACCCCGGCAAATTCTATGCGCTGCCCCAGGCTCCCCAGCAGTTTAAGCAGCTTTTGATGACCTCCGGCTTTGACCGCTATTTCCAGATCGCCCCCTGCTTCCGGGACGAGGATGCCCGTGCAGACCGGACCCCCGGCGAATTCTATCAGTTGGATATGGAAATGGCCTTTGCCACTCAGGACGATGTGCTGTCCACACTGGAGGATGTACTGGTTCCCGTCTTTGAAAAGTTTGGCAAATACAGCCGCATCTCCCCTGCTCCCTTCCGCCATATCCCCTTCAATGAGGCAATGGAGCGTTACGGCTCCGACAAGCCGGACCTGCGTATCGACCTTGAAATTCAGGATATCACCGACGCAGTTGCCGGTTGTGAATTTGGCCCCTTCCAAAATGCCACCGTCAAGGCGGTTGCCGTGGACAACTTCGATCAGGGCCGGAAATGGATCGACAAGCTTTTGGCCGATGTGGAAGTACAGACCGGCAACAAAGCCTGCTGGATCAAGGTAGACGAAAATGGCGAGCTTACCGGCGGCGTTTCCAAGTTCCTGGCAAGCTGCAAGGATGCCCTGACCGCAAAGCTGAACCTGAAGCCCGGCAGCTTCGTATGCATGGCCGCTGGCAAAAAGCTGGCTGCTCAGAAGACCGCCGGTGTGATCCGCACCATGATGGGCAAGCGCATCCCCGGTCACTTCGACGAGGATCAGTACGCAATGTGCTGGATCGTGGACTTCCCCATGTACGAAATGGGTGAGGAATCCGGCCAGCTGGAATTCTGCCACAACCCCTTCTCCATGCCCCAGGGCGGCATGCAGACACTGCTGGATGCTGAGGGCGACACTGAAAAGCTCCTGGCCATTAACGCCGATCAGTATGACCTGGTGGTCAACGGTTACGAAAGTGCCTCCGGTGCAGTCCGGAACCGCGATCCGGAGATCATGGTCAAGGCCTTCCAGATGGTAGGCTTGGGTGAGGAGGATGTGAAGGCCAAGTTCCCGGCTATGTACAACGCCTTCACCTACGGCGCACCGCCCCACGCAGGCGCCGCTCCCGGCGTAGACCGTCTGGTGATGCTGCTGTGCGGTGAGGAATCCATCCGTGAGGTCATCACCTTCCCCATGAACAAAACCGCCCAGGACCTGATGATGGACGCGCCCACCACTGTTTCTCAGAAGCAGCTTGACGATGTACACATCCTTATCAACGAAGAACACCTGAAATAAAAAACCAACGGGGGTGCTGCAAATACTGCAGCACCCCCATTTTGATGATTGTTGGACATTTTTTATCATTTACTGGCCGGACAGGTTTTGGATCCAGTTGCCGCGGCGGATGATGAAGAAGCCCAGCACCGCCTTGCCAATATCCACGCTTTGGCACAGCAGATACAGCGGAATAATGGGCAAACTTGTAAATCTGCTGAGGCAGAAAGCCAGCGGGATCGTAAAGCACCACATAATGCCGGCATCGTACAAAAAAGTCATCAGCGTCTTGCCGCCGGAGCGCATAGAATAGTAGGCGCACAGCAGGTAGGACATCATGGGCTTCATAGCCGCCAGGATCAAGATCAGCTTCGTGGCTAACGCACGGACCTCATCGGTGGTATTATACAGTCTTGGGAACACCGGCGCAATCGCCGCCAGCAGCAGGCCAAACACCACGCCAAAGGCCACAGAAAGGTTCAGTAGCTTGCCGTTTTCCTCCTGGATCTGCGCTTTCGGCAAGTTGGCACCCATCATTTGCCCCATCAAAACGCCCACGGTGGTAGCAATGGCAATAGCCACCACGCTGGCCAAATTATTGATGGTCTCGGAAATATTGATGGCCGGCACCACATCCAGGCCACAGGTGGAATAACACTGACTTAAAAACGCCATGCCGGAGGACCACAAAAACTCATTAAACAGCAGCGGCATTCCCTTGATAAAGATCCGCTTGGAAAGCCCCCAGGGCACATACAGTGACCGGAACAGTCCCTTTGCAAAGGGACAGATTTTTGTGTGGCTATGGGTCCACAGGACCAAAATAGCCAGCTCCACATACCGGGAGGTCACCGTAGCGACTGCCGCGCCGGCCGCCCCCAGGGCCGGTGCGCCGAAATGGCCAAAGATCAGAATATAATTGAGCGCCAAATTCACTGCCACAGCGGCAATACCGCTGTACATCGGCACCAGGGACTGACCTGTTTCACGCAGAGAGCTGGCATACACATTGCTCAGGGCAAACGGCACAAACCCCCACAGCATGATCATCAGGTATTCATAGCCGAAGTGCAGCGTACTGGCCGCGGCGGCAGGGTCACCTTCTCCCTGTAAGTACAAATTGATCAGTCCCTGGCCCCAGGGGATCATAAGACCGATCACCGCCAAAGCCAGCGCCACGCAGACATATATCTTGTACCGCACGGTGTGGCGCACGCCCTCGGTATTGCCGGAGCCGTGAAGCTGGGCGGTGAAGATGCCCGCCCCGGAAGTAGCACCGAATATGCACAGATTGAAGATCATGATCAACTGATTGGCTACAGACACGCCGCTCATTTGCACCGTGCCTACCTGCCCCACCATGATATTATCCAGCAGAGAAACAAAGTTGGTTATAAAATTTTGAATGATCACGGGAATAGCGAAGACCAGGACTTTTTTCAAAAAGGCCCGGTCTCCAAAATATTTTTTAAGCACAGGGATATCCCTTCCTTTGGAGTTTTCAGGTAGCCGTCAGCTCTTGACGGTATTTTTTTGCGGCTTTTGTAATATGATCGCAGATCAACTGGCAGGAATCCGTTTGAAAATCCTGGCAGAGCCGCTGTTTCATAGCATTTCTGCTTTGGGCATCCCAAACCATCCGGATAGCAATGCGAACCACTTCCTCCGGATCAGCACTGCCTACCGCGTAGCCTTTTTTCAGGAAATAGTCAAAATTCCGGCTCTCACAGCCACCGACTGTGTTGATAAACACCATAGGCACATGCTTGTTGGCCGCCTCGGTGGAGCTCAGGCCGCCGGGCTTTGTAATGATCAGGTCCGCGGCATCCAGGTATTCCGGAAAGTTGTCGATAAAGCCCAGCACACGCAGCCGGGGATCGGTGATCTGCTCCATTTCCTCCCGGAGCTTTTCATTCCGACCGCACACAGCCACCATCACGCTGTTATCCGGCATTTGGGCCAGGGTTTCCGCAGCGATCTTCTGAATAGGACCGCAGCCCATACTGCCGCACATGACCAGAACCACTTCCCCCTCCTCCGGCAGCTCCAGCCGGCACCGGGCCTGTGCCCGGTCACCCTGCTGATAAAAGACAGGACGGACCGGTATACCGCTGACGACCTGCCGGTCCTGAGGGATACCGGCATAGGTGAATTCCTGACATATTTCCGGAGCCGGTACAAAAAAAGTATCCAATTGACACTGCTCTACCGTGGGCCAGCAGGTATAGTCCGTAGATACCAGCAAGGATGGAATTTCCAAGCCCCAGCTTCGGCACACCTCAGTGACAATAATGCCGGCAAAGCTGTGCAGGCAGACTACGGCATCGTAGTTGCCCTCCATGATCAGATCACGGAGTTTTCCTGCCCCTAAGCTCAGCAGCTCATAAATGGGGTTAAAATTGTCAGGGTTGGCAATGTTTTCCATAAAGCGGTAGCCCTTGTCGAAGATCTTGCCGCCGTACTGATAGATCCGAATATGCCAGTCGGAGATAAATTTCGAAAACCCGGGAGACAGAAAGGCCAGGCAGTCCTGCATATCGCATTGGACGCCCTGTTGCTGCAGCCGCTCGATCAGAGCCCTGGCAGAAGAATTGTGTCCTTCACCTGTGTTGGCCGATAGTACCAGTATACGCATAACCGCTCCTCCTGTACAGATTTTTTTATTCATTATAATCCTGCACAGCAGCTTTTTCAATATGAAAATATAAACATTTTACAAATTTGCCGGCCCACCCTTTACAATTGATTAGACTGTGCTATAATAAGGCCGAACCAGAAAGGAAGTGCTCTCCTGTGAAGAAAATTACTGTAAAAGAATTATCCTTTATTGGCATTATGGCGGCACTGGTGTATGTGACCTCTGCTTTCCTGCAGATCCCCATTCCCACCGCCATCGGCTCTACCCGGCTGCACATGGGCAATGTGATGTGCCTGCTTTCCGGTCTTCTGTTAGGACCGGTACAGGGTGGACTGGCTGCCGGTATCGGTTCTATGTTTTTTGATTTGACAAACCCGGCGTATATCACCTCTGCCCCTTTTACCCTGCTGTTCAAATTCCTTATGGCCTGGATCTGCGGCACTGTGGCCCGACTGGGCAAGGAGCAGCTTTGGGCATTGGTCGTAGGTGCCACTGTAGGCGCTGTAAGCTACGTTCTGCTGTATTTGGGCAAAAGCTTTATAGAGGATTACTTTGTGCTGGGTCTGCCTTTGGAGGGCGTGATCCTGTCACTGGGCACAAAGGCCTTGACCTCCACAGCCAACGGTATCATTGCAGCCACCGTGTCCGTCCCCCTGAATTTACTTCTGAAGCCTTTGCTGAAAAAAGCAAAGCTTCTGACATAAAGGGCGTTGCCAAAAAACGGCAACGCCCTTCGTTTCTTATTTGTTCAGGTGGACATTCAGGTGAGGATATGTCATAATAACGCCCTTCTGGGTGAATACGCTTTGAATATTGCGGTTTACCGTATGCAAAGTGGTCCAGTAATCATCGGAAGTTGACCAAACCTGCAGCACATACTGCACAGTGCTTTCGCCGTATTCGGAAATCGCACTGTAAGGTGCCGGATCCTGCAGCGCGGTGGGTACTGCCGCCGCCTCTAACAGCGCTTCCATAACCAAATCCGGATCGGAGCTGTAGGACACGCCAATATTAATGTCTACACGGCGAACGCCTGCCACGGTGTAGTTGACGATCTGTGCTGCCACCACGCTCTTATTGGGCATAGAGACCGTTTTACTGTCAGCGGTCAAAAGCTTGGTATAGGTCAGGCCGATCTGCTCAACGGTGCCGCTTTCGCCGCCGATCTGTACAAAATCACCGATCTTAAAGGGCTTGGTATACAGCAGGGTAAAGCCGCCGATCAGATTGGAAAGCGCATCCTGTACAGACAGGGACACCGCCAGGGTAAGTACACTGGCCAGGGCCACAACACCGGTCACATCGATGCCCAAAGACGAGGCTGTCATCAGGGCCAGCACGATGTACAGTGCCACACGGATCACACTGAGGATCAGGCTGACAGCAGCCGCATCAAATTTGGATTTGGCAAAGGCCTTTTCCAGTAATCTTGTCACGATCTGAACTACAAAAATGCCTGCCACAAAAATCAGTGCTGCCGGCAGCAGTTTGTAGACAGCAAAGCTGGAAACAATAGAAAAGCCGGATTTTAAGAATTCTAACATTTGTTCGATCCCTCCATATTTTTTCTTGATGATAACACTTCCAGGTTAAAAACTAACCATTTGGCTCCTTTTTACAGTTAGCTCCTCTATATATGGAAAGGCCAGCACCGTTGAGCAGACAGTGCTGGACTTCCATGAAAAGAGAGATAAGAAAATGAAAAGGAGATACTTGTATCAAGTACACGCCTATTATAGCATCCTTTTTCCAAAAAAGCAAGAGGATATTTGTACAAAAAATATGAACTGAAAATTTTTCCAGACGGAGAATTTATGCACCTTGTACATTTTTATTCCATGCAAGGGTTTTTTCGGTTCTTAAAAAAGGAAAATTCCACTTCGCTATATGGCGCTTCTACAAGTTTTTCTTTACGGAAATGGGAAAACATGGTATACTGTACTGAGAATTTACACTTTCTTTGCACAAAGGAGCATTTCCATGAACAAAAAACTATGGCTGGTCATTGCGGCCGGACTGATCACAGTTTTGGCCGTCTTGATCCTAAGCCAGGGCAATCAGAAGACTGCCACTGTGGGCGTATGCTACCGGGAGGATGCCGATCCGACCAGCACCGCCTACCGGACCGCTTTAGAGCAGGCCCTTTCCCATCAGGGCTATCAAGTCATCACCACCGACGCCGACAGTGATCAATCCCGTCAGCTTCAGCAGCTCCGTGAGCTTGCCGGACGGCCGTGTGACGCCCTGATCGTGGAGCCAGTGATGCTCTCAGCGGCTGAGGAATTGCTGCAGGTTTTGGACGAAGCCGCCATCCCCACCGTGGTGATCACCAATCTTGCGGAGCAGTTTTCCATTGACGAGCGTAGTTTCATCACCTGCATAGACGCCTGCACCGGCCTGGCCGGTTCCGCGCTGGCTTCTCACCTTCTGAAGCTTCCCCAGCAAGGCGACATCAACGGCGACGGTACCGTTTCCTACGCCCTTCTGCAAGGCCCGGAGGACCATCCGGACAGTACCCTTGTGACCCAAAGCTTTGAAACTGCCCTGACTGAGCAGCAGCTTGCTGTCCACTGCCTAAGCGTTGGCTATACAGACTGGTCCGCGCAAAACGCCCAGGATATCTGCGCCCAGCTTTTATCCGCTTACGGCAAGGATATCGAGGTCATCCTCTGCTATAACGACAATACTGCCCTTGGCGCGGTGCAGGCCATTTCCGATGCCGGACGGGCTGTTGGACAGGACCTTTATGTGTACGCGTTAGATGCGCAGAAGCAGGTGCGTCAGCTATTAAAAGACGGCCAGCTTACCGGTGCTGTAGATACCGATGTAAAAGGCCGGGTCCAGGCTGTGATCGACGCCGTTAACGGCCACCTGAACGGCCAACCGGTCACCGCTGCCTATCAGCCGACGGATACCGTTATTTCCGCCGAAAACAATTCATAAGCAACAGGGCCACCGCTTCTGCGGTGGCCCTCAATCTTTATTGGATATTCCAATTTCCGTCTGCCGTGACTTCCAGCGCGCTGCTGTAGAAGCAAGCCATGGCATCTGCTAAATACAGAGCATCCTGCACGCCGGCTGTTTCGTAGCAGGAATGCATCGCAAGCTGGGCAAGGCCCACATCCACCGACGGAACGGACACGTGGGTGATGCTGATGTTGCCCAGGGTGGAGCCGCCGGGCATATCCGCCCTGTTGCAATAGCTTTGCACCGGCACACCCGCCTTTTTACAGAGATTGCGGAATACCGCCGCAGACATACCGTCGGTGGTATAGCGTTGATTGGCGTTGAACTTCACCACCACGCCGCCATTGATCACCGGCCCGTTACCGGGGTCGGCAAATTCCGGGTGGTTGGGGTGAATGGCGTGGGCGTTGTCCGCCGACACCATAAAAGACTGCGCCAGCAGACGCCGGTGGTCCAAATTCAAGGCCCCGCTGATTCTTTGCAGCGTGCCGTCCAGCAGATCGGACGCGGCCCCCTGCAAAGACGAGGAGCCTACCTCCTCACTGTCAAAAACACACAGCACAGGGATCGCAGCCGATTGCTGACTGTTCAGGAAGCCTTCCGCACAGCACCATACACATTGCAGGTCATCCAGCGCCGCGGAAGAAATAAATTCCTCCTCAATGCCCCATACTGCCGCCTTTTGCCGCACATACAAAAACAGGTCGTGGCCCAGCACCTTGCCCCCGGCCAGCTCCTGCAGCAGCTTGTCCAGCTTTCCTGCGGCCTCCTTGCCGCCCATCAGCGGCAGCAGATCCGTTGCCGGATTCCAGGCATAGCCTTCATTGGCTTTGCGGTTCATATGAATGGCCACATTGGGGATCATCAGCAAGTCCCGGTCAATATCCACCAGCCGGCTTTCCACCCCATGCTCAGTTTCCACGATCACCCGGCCAGCCAAAGACAAGGGCCGGTCCAGCCAGGGTGACATTAACATTCCGCCGTAGCGCTCCACCGCCAGGCGAACATAGGTGCCGGTCAGCTCGCCGTTTTCCTTCAGCTTGAAGGTAGGACGGTCGCTGTGGCTGGCGCTGATCATAAAGCCCTTAGCCTGCTGCTGCGGAATACGGAAGGCAATCAGAGAGGTGCCGCCCCGGATCAAAAAGTACTTTCCACCAGGCACTAAATCCCAGGCACTATGCTCCTGCAAGGGGCTATAACCTTGCTGCAGGAGCTTATTTTTCAGGCTGTCGATGCCGTGATACACACTTTTGGCACTGTCTAAAAAGGACACCAGGTCCCGGATGTTACTGCTCATACGATCCCTCCATCATACTGCAGAACAGATCGATCTGATCTGCGATCATCTGCAGGCCGCCACGCCAGAAGGCACGGTCGGTCAAATCAATGTCCGCCACCTTGGCCACATCCTCAGCACAGGCCACCGTGGTGGTATACAGAAGCTTTTTATAGCGCTCTACAAAGCCTGCGCCCTCCTGCTCATACTTGGCATACAGGCCCCGGGCAAACAGGCCGCCAAAGGCATAGGGGAAATTATAGAAGGTAGGACCGTAATAATGGCTCTTGCACACCCACATATAAGGATGCATACAGTCGGCATCCAGTCCTTCACCGTAGGAGTCGGTCTGCGCCTGAGTCATAATATGACACAGCGTGTCGGCATGCATAAATTCCGTGGGACGGCGTTCAAACACCGATGCCTCAAACAGATACCGGGAATAAATATCGCAAATGATCTGGGTGGCATCCTGAAGCTGGGATTCGATCAGTGCCAGCTTTTCATTGGGATCCTTGGCATCCCGAATGGCCGAGGCCATCACCACGCACTCGTTAAAGGTAGAGGCTGTTTCAGCCAGGGGCATGGAATAATCCTGGTTTAAGCTCCGGTGGCTGCTGGTGCACTGGTTGTGGAAGGCGTGTCCCAGCTCATGGGCCAAAGTCACCACATCGCTGAAGCTGCCGTCAAAGTTGGTCAGCACACGGCTTTGGCCAATGGCCCGGACACCGGCGCAGAAAGCACCGCCGCTTTTGCCGCTGCGGGGATAGAAATCGATCCATTCCTCATCAAAGGCCCGGGCAACCATATCGGATAGCTCCTGATCAAACCCAGAGAATACCTTCACCAAATAATCCCGGGCGTCCTGAGCCGTCAGCTTTGTGGAGCTGCCGCCCATAGGGGCAAACAGGTCATACCAGGGCAAGCCGTTCTGATGGCCCAGGGCCTTGCCCTTAGCCCGCAGATACTGCCGGAATTTTGGCATATACTCCTGCATGGCACCCAGCATGGCCTCCAAAGTTTCTCTGCTCATATGGGACTTTTTCAGGGTCCGGTCCAGGGGCGTGCCGTAGCCACGGAGGGCACAGTCCGTCAAAGTCTCCAGCTTGATGGAGTTCAGGGCAAAGGCCACCGGTGCTTCGATCTGCTTATAGCAGGCAAGCTCCGCTTCATAGGCATCCTTCCGGACCTGGGGATCCGGATCGTAAGCCAAATTGCGGATCGCGGACAGATTGGTGACCTGATCCCGATAGGAAACCGGCACTGTGCTGGTCACATAGCTTTGCAAGTCACTCCAGGCGCTGCCGCCGGATAGCTCCATTTTCGCCATGATCTGCTCACCGATCTGCGGCAGCAGATGGCTGCTGTTTTCCAGCATATTGGCAAACAAAAAGCTGTACTGCTTCAAAACTTCATCACTGTCTACCAGCTCCATCAGATTGGGCAGACTGCTGGCCCACTGTTCAAAGGCAGCCTGAGGACCGGCGATCTCACTGTACAGGGCCAAAATTCTGCCCATTTGAGAGCCGGCATCCGCATCAGTGGTGTCCGCCGCCTGCCGCAAGCTGGCGTAGCAGGCCAGCTTTTCCGCCAGGTCACTAAGCTGCTCCTGAACCGCAATTCCCTCCTTCAGGCCCTGCTTGGGATCTTTCTCCTGCAAATTCCGGGTAAAATCCCCAAACCGCTGCACCAAAACCCCCAGCTCCTGCAGATCCTGCAAATAAGCCGGATCCTCAAAGCCCTGATAGATCACATCCAAATTCCAACATTCCTTCATATTCGATATTTCCTCCTTTGAAATCTCAGGTCTTCCTATATTACCGTGACTATACCACACTTATCCGTATTTTACAAGAACGAACCTTTCCCCAATCGGCCGGGTATCCTTTCGGTGGGCGCAAAAGTTTTTAACAGGTCGAATTCCGTCGAGAAGTTGCGTTTTATACAGATTTTATATGTTTTCTGCCGTTTTTCGTCGAACGATTGTTTTGTATTTTCCTTGCAAATTGTGCTCCATTATGGTAAATTATTGTTGTCGCAGCAAGGGGATATCTACAACAGTCAGGAGTGGAAGTAATGGAAAAATGTAAAACTGTGCTTATTGCAGACAATTCAGAGGAATTCTGTGCCGGACTTACAGCGGCACTGAAACGAACAGAAGGCTTTCAGATCATTGGGACCGCCAACGATGGGGAACAGGCGATCCGGATGGTGGGCGAACGCAAGCCGGATGTGCTGGTGCTGGACCTGATGCTGTCCAAGCAGGACGGCCTGAGTGTGCTCAAAGCCATCAGCACCATGGAACGCAAGCCCGTGGTCTTTGCTACATCCGGTTTCATCACCGATTATGTGGCCTCCGCAGCCGCCGGTCTTGGGGTACGCTATTTGATGCTTAAGCCCTGTGATCCTGTAGCACTGGTGGAGCGGATGGAAGAGGTTCGCAGCGGCAGCACCAAGCAAACACCGGCTGCACGCCCCGGAAACACCGGAATTGAGGCTATGGTCACCAATATCATTCACGAGATCGGTGTCCCGGCCCATATCAAAGGCTACCAGTATCTCCGGGAGGCCATCATCATTGCCGTGGGAGATATGGATGTGATCAACGCCATCACCAAGGTTCTGTATCCCCAGGTGGCCAAGGCCTTCAGCACAACGCCCAGCCGGGTGGAGCGGGCCATCCGTCACGCCATCGAAGTGGCCTGGGACAGAGGTGACCTGGATACATTGCAGCGGTTCTTCGGCTACACTGTCAGTAACACAAAGGGCAAGCCTACCAACTCTGAATTTATTGCTTTGATTGCAGACAAGCTGCAGCTTCAGCTCAAAGGCTCTGCTGCCCAAATGTAAATGCACCCCCATCTGGCAAAAGTCAGATGGGGGTGATTTATCTAATAAGTAACCAAAGATGGTTTACACAGGGATTACCTCAGCGTTATTCGTAGGTAAAATCGCTTTCCACAGGTGCAAAAGCCACATAGGTATTGCCCTGATTCAGCACCAAGGGAGTACCGTCCTCCAGGTTGAAGGTGAAGGGGTCCGTTTCATTTTCGTGGATCCACTTGATGGGAACGATCTTGCCGTTGCAGGCAAAATATCCGTCACCGGAGCCCTGGACCTGAGCCACGTGGTAAACAGCCTTCTGGTAAGGCACATTGTTCACCTCAGCCTTCATAATGATCACATTGTTGAAGGCAATAGGCTGATCGTTGTTTTCATCGGAAACATAATCACCGAATTCATAGTAGTTGTATTTGCCGCTTTCCTGATCGAATTCCAAAACCGTCTTTTTGCTCCAGAAGTAAACTGTCAGTTTGGAGGCATCCTCGCCGCCCTCCGGTGTACCGTCCTCAGCAAACACAAGGCCGTAATTCTTGTCAGCAGGCTGCGTCACATCATACTCCTGCTTGATGGCGGCATCGTGCATCTGCTGACCGGTGGCAAACAGGCAGTGCTCCCAGGCATAGCCGGAATTCAGCCGTCCCTGGTCACGGAAGCCTGCCACGGTGGATTCCGCGCGCAGAGCATCAACGCCACGCTCGTTCATATTGCCCAGCACCAGGTCACTGCCGCCGGCGTGGGTCAGCACCGCGTCATATGCAACGGCAATATCATTAAAATTCAAGCGGTTGCTGCGGATCGAGCCAACAGAAGGAACATTGGTAATGTTGGTAAACAGAGCCAGACATCTGGTAGCATTATCATTGACCAGCATTTCAAAGAACATATCCGCCTGGCTGACGCCCTGGAAGGGCAGCGCCGGGGAAACATTGTTGATGGTCACAGCGAACACCCGTCCGGTGTAGGGCTCCTGCAAGATCTCACCGTTGAGGGGGTTGAAGTACACCACAGGAGGCTCGGTGGTTTCCGGCTCGGTAGTCTCCGGAACTGTGGTTGTCGGAACGGTGGTCTCCGGTTCGGTGGTTTCAGGCTCAGTGGTTTCTGCAGGCGCTCCCCCACAGGCGCTCAGCAGCAGCATCAGCGCAAGGATCAGTGATAAAAGCTTTTTCATAAAAAACACCCTTTCTCTTTCTATGAAACGATTATACCAAATATGTGCAATTATTTCAACTGTAAATGTTCAGGAAATGAAACCAACTATAAAACAGCCTGACAGGTTTTATCCTGCCAGGCTGTTTGTTTTACAAAAGTGCTTTGATCTTTGGGGCCAGATACCGGGCCATTTCTTCATAACCGCTGTCGGTCAGGTGCAGGCCGTCTTCCAGGAATACATCCCGGTAGCTGCCGTCTGCGCTTTGAAAAAACTCATTGATATCCACCGTTTCCAGCAAAGGATCATCCTTGGACAGTCCGTCCAAAAGCGCATTGTACCGGTGAATTCTTTGCAAATTCTCATCCAATGCCGACGGGGTATCAAAGGGCTTGATGGCAATCAGCCTGATACCCGGAAAATCGCTTTTCACCCAATCAAAGAGCAGTTTGGTGTGACTGAGCATTTCCTCCGGACCATACTCCCAGGCATCATTATGCCCGGTACGAAACACCATGGCAGAGGGCTGATAGGGCCGCACCAGGCGGTGATAATAATACAGCAGTTCCGAAACGACCGCACCGCCAAAGCCGTGGTTCACCACTTCCAGGCCTGCGGCCTCCTTCCACTGTTTTTTCGCTCTTTCCACGCCCCAGTGGGCAAAAAAGGAGCTGCCGTACAAAAGCACCTTTCCGGTTTCCACAGGATGCTGTTCCAGCGCCCGGATCTGATCCTCAAAACGATCGATCTGTATCATCGTCTTACGCCTCTGTTACAAGCTTTGCCACTCTGACCACCAGGCTTCTGCCATAGGTATAGGGCACCGTCTGCAGCACAACCTTCTCCCCTTCCTGCCGGAAGGAGACCTCTGCCCCGTTATCCAGCCAGCAGGCAGAAAGCAGCTTGCCGGGCAGTGAAAACGCACTGCTGTACTGGGCATCGGAATGAAGGGCCACATTGGGGTCTGCGGACATCGGCAGATGATAGCAGAACAGATAGTAATGATTTCCCTTTCGCAAGATAAAATCATCCGGCTTGTCCGCGATGGGAATATCGGTAGGCTCCGGCTCGTGGAGCGCTTCATCAAAGCAGCTGACCCAGCGGCCCAGCACATCAAAAATGGCACGGTCCATCAGGCTGATGCTGCCATCAGCCTGCAAGCCCACATTCATCAGCATATTGCTGCGGTATCGGCGGCAGTCTGCCAGCTCCCGGATCAACTGTCCGGCACCCTTGAAATTCAGGTCCTCCCGGGCATAACCCCAATGATCACAGGTAACCTCGCACATTTCGCTGGCCACATATTTGGGCGCGCCTTCCATATTCAGCGGCTGGGGCTTTCCACGCTCGAAGGTTACACTGTCCAGCTCCGGGTGGCCCAGTGCTCCGTGGGCAGAAAGGCCGGTGTTATTGATGATCATGGCCTCCGGCTGATAGCGGCGGATGGTGGCATAGAGTGCGTCCTCTTCCCAGTCCGCATCCGGCTTGTGCCACATGCCGTCGAACCAAATACCGCCGATTTTTCCGTAGTTTTTGCACAAAATCTCCACGCTGGCCCGCAAATATTGCAGATATTTCGGGAAATTCCCTTCATAATCCGGATGATACCAGTCCATCAAGGTATGATAGAAAAAGGGAATCACCCCTTCGGCGTGACAGGCATCCACAAATTCCCGGATCAGATCTCTGCCGCAGGCACTGTGGGGCGCGTCGTAGCTGCTCAGGCCACAGGTGTCAAACAAAGAAAAGCCATCGTGGTGCCGGGTTGTAATATTGATATATTTGCAGCCGGCCTGTTTCGCGGTTTTCGCCAGGTCCTTCGCCCAGTTCACATCCGGGCAAAAGGTATCCTTTAATTTTTGATACTCCTCTGCCGGGATCCCGTGCAGGGACTGCACCCATTCGCCATTTGCCAACTGGCTGTAAATGCCGAAATGGACAAACATACCAAATCCCAGCTTTTCAAATTCCTTGACATACTGCTTGACGATCATAATGCTCTCTCCTTACCAAACGATATACGCGCTGTTTCCCGGCTCTAAGGTAACCGTTACCATACCGCCCTCCGGCTTCAGCACCGTTTTTTTGCTGTCTTTATATAGCCGCAATGCTTCCACACTGCCGCAATTTAATGTAACTGTGCTGCTGCACTGACGGATGGGGTCTGTGTAGTTGACCAGCATATATCCCTTTTCCCGCTCACCGGTAAAGCAGCCCACCAGGGTGTCATACGTGCCGTCCACGGTGATCTCATAGGGCCGGCAGAACAGATCCCTTGCCATAACCATGGCGGCGGTATTGTGACTGTACAGACTGCCAGGGACCATAAACGCGCCGACAGAAGTATACTCACTGAGCACCGCTTCCATAAACTGTGCCCGGTCGTTGGCGGTCTTGACGTACTCATAAATACGGTCCTTGCCATCCGGACCTAAAATACCAAACATTTCATGTCCGTAAGACCGGTAGCAGAAGTATTCAAACAGTCTGGCACCCAGCGCCATACCGGTGTACATCTGCAGGGTCACCTCTTCCGGCATCTTGATATCCCGGTGGCGGTCATCAAACATGGATTTCGCGTCAAAGGTCTGCAGGCAGATGCCGAAGATGGCCTGATCCTCCGGGGCGGCAGAGGCATTATAGTTTCTTGTGACCTTGGCGGCCGTCATCAAATCATGTATGTAATCTTGCTCAATGTAATCCTTGCCGATCAGCGGATAATTGTCCAGGCAAACGCTTCTGCCGCCGCCTGTGAGCCGTTTTAAGATCACATTGGTATATTCCGCAAGGAAATCTTCGTAGTCAAAAATCTGACCGTCACGGGGTAGGTAGTGGTCCCAGCTTCTGCCTGGCACATGATTTATGTGGAAGAAACTATTGGGATAGTGTTCGTTCTTCCAGTCCACCAGCTTGGTCAGCTTGTCGAAGGATGCATACAAATAGCTGTCCGGGCGCATCCAATCGATATTCACCCGTTCCGGCAATTGGTACATATAGGCTTCATCGGCCATATAAAAGCCGGTCACTGCCGGAAATTCCTGAAATTCGCCGGTAATATGCCGTGGCTCCATTTCATAGGGCGTGCCGTAGTTGGAGCCTGCTTTTTTCTCCGGGCAGTCAAAATAATCCCCGTCGTTAAACATATTGCGGATCCAAACCTGCATGCCAAGGTCTGCAATATTTTGAATTGCCTTCTTATATTCCGGGTTGAGTGTACCGTTTTCTACAAGCTTCACATCATCTTCTGTAAGCAGGCACACATTCATACCCATATTTTTATAATGCTCTAAAGCGGCATCATCAAAAGGATTTGGCGGCAAGTCCGCCAGCTTGATAAACTTGTTTTGCATGGTTCATACCTCTCACGGTATCAATATACCTTATTTCATCACTGGTCGTCAAGTATCATAATGCATCAGGGGCTGTTTACACAGCCCCTGAATGTGTTTTTATGTGGGAAACTTATGCAGGGATTACGAAGCAAGCAGCACCGGGTGCCAGGGTAGCGGTGTAGCTGCCGTCGGTCAGGTCCACAAGCTGGCTGGTCAGAACGCCGTCAGCATTGGTGTAGACTCTTGCACGGGTGCAGTTTGCGAAGGAAACGGTCACGGCATTATTGCCGGTAACGGCTGCAGGGTCATTGAAGTTGACCAGCATATAGCCGTTCAGAGCGTCCTTTGTGAAGCAGCCGACAATGGCGTCGTCTGTGGAGCTGATGCTGCTCAGCACGCCGTTGGAGCTGTCTGTCAGGACCAGGTCTGCCACGCTGGTGAAGGCATCACCGTTGTGGTTGTTTACAGAACCGGCAGAGGTCATGATACCGTTCCAAGTGAAAGTGTTGATCACATCGCTGAAGCACAGGGCCTCATTGCCTTCCTTCACCAGGTCATAAAGACGCTTGCTGCCATCGTTGTTCATAATGGCATTGAAGTCACCGTTGGAGTTATAGGCAAAGTACTCAAACAGGTCGGCGCCCATCGCCATGCCAGTGTAAAGCTGTAGGGAAACTTCTGCTGCGGATGTGATGTCACGGGTGGTATTGTTCTTCAGGTCAGTGGCCTCAAAGGTCTGGATGCAAAGGCCGAAGTCATCCTCCCCTGCTACCTGTGCGGCGATCAGGCTGTTCAGCAGGTAGGTATCCTGAATACCGCTTTCAAAGGTGCTGCCAATGCCGAAGAATCCGCCGTACTCGCCCTGATCGTGGACAAACGGATAGTTGTCAAAGCTGATGGAAGTGCCGGAGGCATTGGTCAGCAGATCGTTGTAGTTAGACTTGTAGACCTGCAGGAAGTTTCTGTAGCCATCCACATCGATGGCACTCAGGGTACTGCCGTCTACGGCTGTGTAGTGATCCCAGGAGGAGATCGGTACATGGTTGGAATGATAGTACTTATCCGCAAAGTTGGTGCTGAACCAATCCCTGACAACGCCCATGCTCTCAAAGTCACTGGAGTGGCTTTCCTGACCGGCATTTGTCAGCAGTGCGTTGGTCTGGAATGCTTCGTCCACCATGTAGAAGCCGTCAATGACATCCTTATACAGCAGCAAGGTGGCGGTCAGATCACCGCTGAAGTAATCAGCCGTATTGTGGTAATTCCGGATCCACACGTTCAGGCCTGCGTTATCCAGGTTTTCCAGAGAGGCCAGGTAGTCATTGTGTACCGTCAGGATATAGTCCCGATCGGTGGTAAAGACCTGATCGCCTGCCTTCAGGGAGGTACCGGCCTTCAGGATATACTGGGTGCCGGGCTTGTGGTAGCCGGCAAAGTTGAAGGTCAGGTAGACCGCGCCGGAAAGCTCACTGTAGCTGAACCAGGCAACGCTCTGTGCGCCCTCAGTGGTTTCCAAAATCAGGTTGCCCTTGCTGGTATCGCCCAACAGGAAATCACCGTAGCTCAGGCCTGTGGGAATATTGGTCTTGAGCTGGATGTACTTGGCTGCGCCGGCACTGAGTGTCAGGTTCAGTGTGGAGGCGTTCATACTCCAGGAAGAACCGTCAAAGGTGAAGGTGTAGTCTCGATCCAGCGTGTAGGTATTGCCGTCGGTAAAGCCGAAGACTGCGCCCTTGGGCAGCACATAGCTCTGACCGGCTGTAAATGCGTTGTTGAAGTTGAAGGTCAGTACAATGGTGCCGTCAGCATCCGCCATGCCGATCCAGCCCACCCACTGAACGGTGTTGCCGGACTGATCGATGCTGCAGCCGTTCTGATCCGCGGTAAAATTGGCAATAGGCGTATCACTGGGCAGGTTGGTGTTCACCTGAATCAGGGTGCTGGTGCCGTAGCGGTACTGGAAGTTCAGGCCGGTGGGGGCATTGGCGGTGTCCATGGTCACAGTGTACAGTTCATCCGGACCCTTGGCACCGGTGTGGTCCTCAGTCAGCAGGGAGGTATTGAAGCCCAGGCCCTTATACTCCTCGATCTTGGCGGGATCCTTGGAATCCACAGGCAGGTCAGCAAAGGTAATGATATCCTTGCCGCCGGTGAAATTGTTTTCATCCAGCACGTCTGCCTTGGGAGCAGGCTCCGTATCGGTCCAGGAAGCTTCATCCCAGTACAGCTTCACGTCCGCAGGCAAGGTGTAGCTGCTGCCGTCGGTAAAGCCGAATACGGAACCGGCGGAAATGCTGTAGGACTGGCCGTAGGTAAAGGCAGCATTGAAGTGGAAGGTCAGCACGATGGTGCCATCCACATTTTCCATACCGATCCAGCCAACCTGCAGATCACCGTTCTGGGTGATCTGACAGCCGTTATCCCCTGTCAGGAAGTTGGCACAAGGAGTATCGGAGGGCAAATCAGTATTGTACTGGATGGTATTGGCATTACCCCAGCGGTAAGCCAGATGGATCTGCTTCGCAGGCTCGTTTACGGACCAGGCAGCCTCATCCCAGTACAGCTTTACTTCCTCAGGCAGGGTGTAGCTGCTGCCGTCGGTAAAGCCGAACACGGAACCGGCGGAAATGCTGTAGGACTGGCCGTAGGCAAAGGCAGCATTGAAGTGGAAGGTCAGCACGACGGTGCCATCCACATTTTCCATACCGATCCAGCCAACCTGCTGATCACCGCCCTGAGTGATCTGGCAGCCGTTATCGGATGCCAGGAAGTTGGCACAAGGAGTATCGGAGGGCAGATCGGTGTTGTACTGGATGGTATTGACGTTACCCCAGCGGTAAGTCAGATGGATCTGCTTCGCAGGCTCCTCAGTGGCCCAGGCAGCACCGTCCCAGTAGAAGGTGTAGTCCGCATCCAGCACATAGCTGCTGCCGTCGGTAAATGCAAAGACAGAACCGGCAGCAAGGGTGTATTTCTGGCCGTAGGTAAAGGCAGTATTGAAATTGAAGGTCAAAACGATGGTGCCTTCTGCATCAGCCATAGCGATAAATCCAACCTGCTGATCACCGCCCTGAGTGATCTGGCAGCCGTTATCGGATGCCAGGAAGTTGGCACAAGGAGTGTCGGAGGGCAGATTTGTATTGAATTGGATCAGCTTTTCCGCACCGTAACGGTATGCCAGGCTGATCGGCTTAGTTTCCGGCTCTGCCGGAACCTCTGCAGCCATGCTCCAGGAAGAACCGTCGAAGGTGAAGGTATAGTTCTTGTCCAGCTCGTAGAGGCTGCCATCGGTGAAGCCGAAGATTGCACCGGCAGGCAGCACATAGGTCTGACCGGCCTCAAAAGCAGCGTTAAAGTGGAAGGTCAGCACAATGGTACCACCCACATTATCCATACCGACCCAGCCAAACTGCTGATGCTGGTTCGCAGACTGGTCGATGCTGCAGCCATTATCTGTAGCTGTAAAGTTCACGCACGGGGTATCGGAAGGCAGATTGGTATTCACCTGGATCAGGTTGTCGGCACCGTAACGGTATGCGAAGCTGATCTGTCCTTCCTCAGGAGCTTCCGTTGCAGGAGGCTCTGTTACTTCAGGCTCCGTGGGCTCCGGCTCAGCAGGTGCTTCCGCAGCCATGGACCAAGCGCTACCGTCAAAGGTGAAGGTATAGTTCTTGTCCAGCTCGTATTCGCTGCCATTGGTGAAGCCGAAGATCGCACCGGCAGGCAGCACATAGGTCTGACCGGCTGTAAATGCATTGTTGAAGTTAAAGGACAGCACAATGGTGCCATCTGCGTTAGCCATGCCGATCCAGCCGACCCACTGAACTGTGTTGCCGGACTGATCGATGCTGCAGCCGTTCTGATCTGCCGTAAAGTTGGCAATGGGCGTATCACTGGGCAGATTGGTATTCACCTGGATCAGGCTGTCGGCACCGTAGCGGTATGCGAAGCTGATCTGTCCTTCCTCGGGTGCTTCTGTTGCAGGAGGTTCCGTTACAGGAGGCTCTGTTGCGGGAGGTTCTGTTACCACAGGAGGTGCCTCCGCAGACCAGGCAGATCCATCCCAGTACAGATTGACCTCTGCATCCAACTGGTACTTGCTGCCATCGGTAAAGCCGAACAGGCTACCGGCGGACAGAATATAATTCTGACCCTCAGCAAACGCGCCGTTGAAGTGGAAAGTCAGCACGATGGTGCCGTCCACATTTTCCATACCGATCCAGCCAACCTGCTGATACTGGTTGGCAGACTGATCCAGGCTGCAGCCATTGTCACCGGCCGTAAAGTTCACACAGGGAACATCGGCAGGAAGATCGGTATTGAACTGGATCAGGCTGTCGGTACCGTAGCGGTACTGGAGGCTGATGGCAGGCTCTGCGGCTTCCATCGCCCAGCCACTGCCGTCGTAGGTAAAGGTATAGTTCTTGTCCAGGGTATACTTGCTGTTATCCGTGAAGCCGAACACAGCACCCTTGGGAAGTGTATAGGTCTGGCCGGCCTCAAACGCGGAATTGAAATGGAAGGTCAGCACGATGGTGCCGTCCACATTTTCCATACCGACCCAGCCAAACTGCTGATACTGGTTTGCAGACTGATCGATGCTGCTGCCGTTATCTGCGGCGGTAAAGTTCACGCAAGGCGTATCGGCAGGCAGATTGGTATTCACCTGGATCAGGTTGTTGGTGCCGTAGCGGTACTGAAGGCTCAGGCTGCCGGTACGGTTTTCTGCCACACCGGTAAACACCGCTGCCGCATCAAAGTAGCCCTTTGCTGCCAGCAGCAACGCCTTCATCTCAGCGCTGACGGTTTCCTTGTTATACATACGGACGATGTAGTGCATGGGGCTGTAGACAACGGTCAGTTCTTCTGCACCCTTGGAAGCTACAACCGTCATCTCGGTTTCCATCTGATCCGGATTAACGTCTGTCACGTCAATGTAGAACAGGTTATCCTTACTCTTGGGCACAATGGCTTTTCCGTCAACAGTAAAGGTGCAGCCCTCCACGCCATTGGGGGCGGAGAAGTAGTATCTGACAGCGATCTTGTTGCCGAAGAGCAAAGATGCGCCGTAGAAGGCAACGCCGCTGACCTTTCCGCTGGCTTCCACAGCAGGTGCTTCCTGGGCAATGGTAGCCTGGGTTTCGATCTCATAGCCTGCATCGGCAAGATCATCGGTCTTATGGTTAAAATAAAGCTGTGCCTTGGCACCGTAGTTCAGCATTTCCTTAACCAGTGCCTTGGTTTCGTTGGTATAGTTGTTCTCCAACAGATAATGGGCATAGTCCTGCACAGAGTAAACACTCTCCAGGAGCTGCTCCCCACCGGAAACCACGCTCAGGGTGATTTCCTCGGTCATTTCCGGAGCGCCCAGCTCCACAGCGCAGTCATACTTGCCATCGGTGGCAGTCATGTCGGCTACTGTGTAGCTTACTCTTTGGGTGCCGCCAACTTTGATGTTTACCACAGCATCGGTGGCATCAACGCTGACATAGAAGTGCATCGTCAGATCATCGCCCAGGAACAACTGCTGGCCAACGACCTGAGCACCTGCGCTCTCATTTTCTGCCAAAGCGCTCACAGGCACGATGCCCACAAGCAAGCACAAGGCCAAAAGCAAGGCGCAAATTCTCTTACCGTAAAGATGCATAAATTTCCCTCATTCCTTATTTTTTATTTTCAGGAAAGGCGATGTCAGGCACCGCCTTTCCTAAACTACAAAAACCTATCAGGACATGGTCCATGCTGTACCGTCAAAGGTAAGGGTATAATCCCGGTCCAGAATGTACTTCTTTCCATTGGAGAAGCCAAAGATGCTTCCTTGGGGCAGTACATAGACCTGGCCGCTTTCAAAGGCATTGGCAAAGGTAAAGGTCAAAACGATTTGCCCGTCGATCTTATACATACCAATGGTGCTGACCTGCTGATCGCAGGCACTTTGATCAATCTCGCAGCCGTTATCTTCCGGAGTAAATCGTTCCAGAGTCATATCCACCGGCAGATCGGTAATGAGCTGGAAGTACTTTTTCGAGCCGAACCGGTAGCTGAAGCTCAGGCTCTCCCCTTCCGGCGGCGTTTCTTCCGGTTCCTCCGCCGTCATGGTCCACACCGTGCCATCCCAAGTAAAGGTATAGTTTTTATCCAGGGTGTAGGTGCTGCCATCGGTGAAGCCAAAGACTGCCCCGGCGGGCAGTACATAGGTCTGCCCGGCAAGGAAGTGCCCGTTGAAATTGAACGACAAAATGACCGTGCCATCCAGATTGGTCATGCCGATCCAGCCCACATTCTGATACCGGTTGGCACTCTCATCGATCTGACAGCCGTTATCCCCTACCAGGAAGTTGACACAGGGCACGGATGCAGGCAAATTGGTATCCACCTGAATGACCTGATCGGTGCCGTAACGGTAGGCAAAGCTGATCTCGCCCTCCTGAGCAGGTGCTGTGGTCTCAGGCTCGGTGGGCTCCGGCTGAGTTGTCTCCGGCTCGGTAGGCTCCGGCTGAGTTCCTTCGGCGGTGGTCATTGCCCAGTCTGTACCGTTAAAGGTAAAGGTATAGCTAAGGTCCAGCTCGTACTTGCTGCCGTCCTTGAAGCCGAATACCGATCCGGCAGACAGCACATAAGTCTGTCCGGCTGTGAAGCTGCCGTTGAAATGGAAGGTCAGCACGATCGTACCGCTGACATTTTCCATACCGATCCAGCCAATGTTCTGATACTGGTTGGCACTTTCATCGATCTGACAGCCGTTGTCCGTGGTCAGGAAGTTGGCAATGGGGGTGCTGACCGGCAGATTGGTGTTCACCTGAATGAGATTATTGCTGCCGTAGCGGTACTGGAAGCTGAGCTTTTGA
>JAFSET010000024.1 GCA_017435615.1 Oscillospiraceae bacterium
GCACCACGAGGGCGTGGACGTGTCCATCACCGGCAACTCCACCAACCCCACCCGGTTCCAGCATCCTGTGGCCGGCACCTACAAGAAAGAGTGCATCGAGCAGGGTAAGAAGTACTTCTCCGTGGCTTCCGGCGGCGGCACAGGCCGTAC
Organism: Oscillospiraceae bacterium; assembly: GCA_017435615.1. GTDB lineage: Bacteria > Bacillota > Clostridia > Oscillospirales > Oscillospiraceae > Faecousia. The sequence continues at coordinate 151 of JAFSET010000024.1, forward strand.
GCTGCACCCGGACAACATGGCTGCCGGTCCCGCTTCCTATGGCCTGACCGATACCATGGGCCGTATGCACGGTGACGCACAGTTTGCCGGTTCTTCCTCCGTCCCTGCCCACGTGGAAATGATGGGCTTCCTGGGCGCTGGTAACAACCCCATGGTCGGCATGACCGTTTCCGTGGCTGTTGCTGTGGAAGAAGCTTTGAAGTAATTTAATAATACCGTAGGGGACGGGTTTCCCGTCCCTTTGCGTACAGCGTAAAACAAAGAAGCACATCCTTGCTGAGTGATCAGCAGTGATGTGCTTCTTTTTTTGCATATTCGGTGGGACGGGAAACCCGTCCCCTACGGTGTTATTCATACCCTTTATTTTGCATGATCCATTTTCGCGGATTGTTGTCGATGTATTCCCATACCTCGTTATAATCCTGTTGATTTCGGATCACATGGTCGTAAAACCGAGGTTGCCAAATATTGCAGCCGTATTCTTTGTTGCAAAACCGTTTGAATGTGCCGACAAAACGTGAGATAACAGATGATCTTTGGCCGATGCTCGTAGGGACACCCCTCCCGGGGTGTCCGGTTTGGGCGTGGATCGTGATCAAAAGGTGGATATGATCCGGCATGATCACATATTTATCTACAGAAAAAATATCGTAAAAATCATATAATTGTCCAATGACCTTATCGGCGATCTGTCCACAATGCAATAATTCCAACCGTGGCTCATGCGGACACCCCGGGAGGGGTGTCCCTACGGAAAAACGGGAAAGTATTTTCTTTCTGTTTTGGGTACAGACGGTAATGAAGTAGGCACCGGATTGGCTGTAATCGTATGGGATGATACGATTGGACTTTCTGTTTGGCAATTCCATTGTGTAATTTGTCCTTTTGCGGGTTTTATTGGATATGCTTGCGCAGGTATTCGCCGGTTTTGCGCAGTACCGTCAGCCAGGGCAGCAGCAGGGCCTGATCGAAATCCAGCACACGCCGGGCTTGGGCAAAGGTCTCGAAGCTCAGGTCCGCATCGTAGCCTGTCTGACGGAGGCTGTCGCAAAGACCTTTCCAATCAAATTTTCCGGTAAAGGGGGCATAATGCCGGTCTTCGATGCCGTCATTGTCGTGCAGATGCAGGCATTTGATGCGCTTGCCCAAAACAGGCACATAGGTGCGCACATCCTTGTGCAAAAGCAGCAAATGGCCGGAATCCAGGCACAGACCGAAGGCCTCCCGTCCGGCTTTTTCGTTGAGGATATCAATATATTCCGCTGCCTGATGGGGATCGGAGCATACCCCTTCCAGCACACCACATTCCGGCCGCCGGTAAAACAGATTTTCCAGGCAAACCGTCACATCAGGGCATTGGCGCAAGGTGGGGATCAGCGCTTCGTAAAGATCTAAATTCATTTTTCGCAGATCCGCAGGCGTCATTTCCGGCTCCTTGGGATCCGGGGAGATCCCGTGGATAACCAGGTTCGGACAGCCTACATGCTGGCAGACTTCAATAGCCCGGCTGTAGATACCGGTCATATAAGTCAGCACCTCTGGATGCCCCGGAATGTAGGCAGGAAAAGGGGCATGGGCCTGGGCGATCTTCAGGTCATATTTGCGGATCAGCGCCAGTTCTTCGGAAAAATGCTCCAAAACCGCATCCAACGGCTGTTCCAAAATGCAGTTGCCCCGGTAGTCCAGCTTGCGGATGGTTTTCACCGGCAGCGTATGCTCCAGGCCAGTCCAGTCAATGCCTGTGAACCCGGCCCGGTGAATAAGCCGGTAGCATTTTTCAGCACCGATATGCTCGATGATACCACCGGTTTGGACGCAAATATTCATGGAAATCCCCCTTTTTATTGTGAAATAAATGGGCCTTCAAATTCTTATTTTGGAGCCGTTGCAGATTTTTTCGTAGGGACACCCCTCCTGGGGTGTCCGAAACAAAATTGGGCCTCGATGGGCCGATTTTGTTCCTGTGCATAAACGAAACAGAAAGATTTTGGCGCATCGAGCGCCAAAATCTTTGCGGACACCCGGGGACGGGTGTCCCTACGAGTTTTAACAAACAGCTGGAAAAATAAGAAATTGTTTTTTAACGGAGCAGGGCGGCGGACAGGGCAAAGAGCACCACGGTCACCAACGTCAGCGCTGACAATGCAGAGGAAATCTGCACCCGTTCCGACGGCTCGTCGGCAAACACCGGGATCACATAAGGCGGCGGCAGGATGACCATCAAAAGGGCTGCCCCTTCGAAAATCATACCTTGCAGCACCGTGCGGTTTAACAGCACCATAATGCCCAAAATCACTGCCATCACGGCCAAACGCATCAAAATCAGGCCAAAGGTCTTTTTCCAGGGGATTTGACTGGGCACAAGATCATAGCCCACGGTCAGCAGAATGATGGCACCGGTGGGGGCGGAGATAAAGTCAGTCACGGCGTCAAATATGCCGCTGACACCCCAGGAACCCATGGCATTGTACAGCCCGGTGGAACCCATCAGAACGCCGGCCAGCACGGCCCACAAAATAGGCGTATGGCACATATCCCGGACGATGGCCTTCCTATCGGTCTTTCCGGACAGCAGAATTTTATACAGGGTAAAGACAAACAGGGTCTGGCCGATATCCAGCAGAGCAAATTCGGAAACGCTCTTATCCGGAAACAGCAGAACAAACAGGGCATAGCCCAGCATACCGGCCTCAAAGCCGGCAGCCAAAAAACCGCAAATTCTGCCTCCCAGGCGGAAAAGCCGGACGATCAGCTTGCCCAAAAGCAAACTTACACAGCACAGCAAAAACATAACCACCGGCAGGATCAGAGAACGCAGTGTGTACTCCGCCGTGGCGAAGGCCCCAAGGAGCACAAAGGGCAGCGTGATATTGACCACTACCCACTTCAGCGCGTCAATGCCGTCCCGGGAGATGAAGCGTTTGCTGCGGCACAGCATACTCAGCGCCAGTACCAAAAATACCGGCAGGGCGGTTTGCAAAACAGCAGTCATATCAGATCACGCCTTTTTGCAGGATGATGTTGGCGTAGATCTGTGTTTCGCCGGTTTGGATGATGCAGTAGCACTTTTTGGCTTCATCGTAGAAGTCAAACCGGTCAATATTGCCCACAGCTTCCGCGCCGCGGCTGTCGTATTTGCTCACAATATCTTTGTAGGTCTCCCACACGGGGATATTCAGGTCCTTGTCACGGTCCATTTTCTCCATCAGGATCGCAGGCTTTTCCACATAGGTGTCCAGCGGGATGACCTGCAAAATGGCATCGAGCAGCTCCGGCACGCCGTGGCCGTCAGCCCGGAGGAAAATAGCGCCGCCGGCCTTGGCCATAGCCGCACCGGGGAAATTGCCGTCACCGATGCAGATGCGGTCGCTGTGACCCATTTCGCACAGCACCTTCAAAAGCTCCGGAGAGAGAATAGGGGGGATGTTTTTCAGCATAAGATTACCTCCAAAAAATCAGTTCAGGGGGCTGTTGGAACAGCCCCCTGTGTGAATCAATAAGCCTTGTACATCGGGCCGTAGGCGGCGCAGGCACGGTAGTCCTGACCTTCCTTGTCCATGCCAAAGGCATTCCAGGCCGCGGGACGGTAGATGTCCTCCTCCGGTACATTGTGCATGCACACGGGGATGCGCAGCATAGAGCACATGGTGATCAGGTCAGCACCGATGTGGCCGTAGGAGATGGCGCCGTGGTTAGCACCCCAGTTCATCATGACCTCGTAAGCGGTCTTGAAGGGGCTGCCTTCCTTGCCGTCACAACGGGGAGCAAACCAGGTGCAGGGCCAGGTGGGATTGGTGCGCTCCATCAGCTTGTCGGATACATCGTCCGGAAGCTGTACGGTCCAACCCTCGGCGATCTGCAGCACAGGGCCCAGACCCTTGACCAGGTTCAGACGGATCATGGTGCAGGGCATTTCCGCACGGGTGGTGTAGTGGCTGGAGAATCCGCCGCCACGGAAGTTGTCGAAGCCGGCCTCGCACCATACGGTGGCGTCGGTCATCTTCCTGATGTCTTCCTCGGTGACCTCCCACCACTTCTTCATAATGGCGTTGCCGTTTTCGTCGGTGCACTCACCGCAGGCATCCAGGCAGGCTGCGCCGGAGTTCAGCAGGTGGATGATACCGTTGCTTTCGGCAGCCTTGCCCTCCAGCTTGTAGCCGGTAACACGCTCAGTAGCCTCGCCGGACCAGTATGTACGCACATCCGCGAAAATCTGAGCACGGTGGGTCAGAAGACGCATCATCAGCATACCCATGCCGTTGAGGATGTCGTTCTCTGTTGCCAGTGTGTAGGGCTCACGGGCACCTTCGTAGTCGAAGGTGGAGGAAAGCAGTGCCTCGGGGTAGTCGCAGTTGGGCCAGTGGTCGGTCCACTGACGCTGGCCCTGGAAGCCGCCGGCGATGGCGTTGTGGCCCACCTTTTCCTCTTCAAAGGCATCGGGCAGATTGGGGTTGCCTGCCATCAGGTCCTTGATGATGCAGTACATCTTGACGGTGAACTCCCACTGCTTTTCCTTTTCCTCGGGGGTAAACTTAATGCGGCGCTCTTCGCCCAGGAAGTTAACGGACTCAGGGTTATCGTCCCGGCCCTCTTTGCAGTGCTCCTTGGTCCAGGCCAGAGCCTTCTGATACTCTTCTTCGTTGTAAATGCCCTCTTCCATACGGCGCAGGATCTCTACCTCGTCTACAGACTCGATGCGCATACCGAAGTAGCTTTCCATCATATCCTGGTCCATAATGGAGCCGGCAATACCCATACACTGAGAGCCGATCTGCAGGTAGGACTTGCCGCGCATGGTGGCAACCGCAACGGCGCAGCGGCCAAACCGCAGCAGCTTTTCCTTTACATCCTCAGGGATGTCGGTGATCTGATCCAGATCCTGGACCTCGTGGCCGTAGATGCCGAAAGCAGGCAGGCCCTTCTGCGCGTGACCGGCCAAAACAGCAGCCAGGTAAACAGCACCGGGACGCTCTGTGCCGTTGAAGCCCCAAACGCCCTTGATGTTCTGAGGATCCATATCCATGGTCTCAGAGCCGTAGCACCAGCAGGGGGTCACGGACAGGGTGATGGAAACGCCTTCCTTGCGGAACTTGTCCGCACAGGCGGCAGCCTCGGGAACACGGCCGATGCAGGTGTCTGCCATAACCACCTTGACAGGCTCACCGTTGGAGTAGTACAAATTCTCCTCAAAGAGCTTTTTGGCGGCATTGGCCATAGCCCAAACCTGGGGCTCCAGGCTCTCACGGAGCATCATAGGGCCACGGCGGCCGTCTACGATGGGGCGAATACCAATGACAGGGTACTCACCGATGTATCTGTTTTTTGCCATAATCATTCCTCCTGTTATTTCGCCCGGTGATGGGCGGTTCTTATAAGGTTATATAAAAAGCAGCGCACTGCTTTTATATCAATAGATGAGCGAACAGGGAAGCCGTGTCAGCCGGGGCTCGCCGCTGTAGCCCTGCAGCCGGTCCAAAAGGTACTGGGCGGCGGTGCGGCCCAAAAGCTCCTCCGGCTGGGAAACCACCGGCAGTGGTGGCTTCATCATGGTGCAAACCTGGGTGCAGTCGAAGCCGAAAACGTCGATATCCTCCGGAATACGAAGCCCCCGGTCCCGGACCGCTGTAAACAGGCCGATGGTAATATCGTAATTGGCAGCAACCACTGCAGTGGGACGGTCAGGGACGGCCATGAGCTGCTCAAAACCCTGATAGCCGGTGGCAAAGGTATGGTCGTTGCAGATAAAGAGGGCATCGTCAAAGAGGATGTCGTGATCGGACAGTGCACGCAGATAGCCTACCTGCCGTTCCTTGGCGGTGGACACGGATTTGGCACCGCTGATCAGGGCCACCCGGCGGTGCCCTTTTTTGATCAGGGAGGCAGTGGCGGCATAGACCGCGTCGGCGTTATCCACCAGCACCGCATCACAGTCCAGGCCTTGAATGATCCGGTCCATTTGTACAGTGGGGATACTGTAGCCGGCAGTCAGCTCGTGGTATTCCTCAGCGGACAGATTTTCCGGAATGTAGATCAGGCCGTCGATACCGGCGCAGATCAGGTGGCGCAGGTTGTCCCGTTCCATACCGTGATTGGAGCTGTAGCAGGAGATCAGTGCGTGGTAGCCGTGCTCCCGGAAGACTTTTTCCAAGGCGGTGACTACCGTGCCGAAAAAAGGAGCGGAGATATCCGGCAGCAAAATACCGATGGCCCGGTTACGCTGGCTTTTTAAGCTGCGGGCGAAGGGATTGGCTCTGTAGTTAAGCTCCCGGATGGCCGCACGAATGGCGATTTCCTTGTCACTGCGGACAGTTTGGCCGTTGATGTATTTGGAAACCGTAGACATCGATACGTTGGCCAGTCGGGCCACATCCTTAATGGTTGCCATAGGGGACCTCCCGCGAAAAACGAAACATTTCGCTTAGAATGCGAAATACAAAATCATACTATCACTAATATAGTATAAAAACATTTTTGCTGTGTCAATAGAAAATTTGAAAAAAATACTTGATTTTTTTAGGAAAATTTACTATAGTATGAAGTGTGAAACGCAAGGGAATTGTACAATATGTCGAAAGTGCCTATAAATGCCTGAGCAAACTCACCTGAATGATGAAGGCTTTGTGGAAAGCATACAGGCGAAACGTTTCGATTTTGTGCAAAAGGTATATTCCCCTAAAAACTGTGCCGCGGCAGGCACAAATCGGTTTTCCTTTTTGCTCGGATACTATTAGGAAAGGTGATGTTCGAATGGGCGAAACAATTCTGACGATGCAGGGCATCCAGAAGTATTTCTCCGGTGTTCACGCACTCAAGGGCGTGAATTTCGATCTGCGTGCCGGCGAGGTCCACGCGCTGATGGGAGAAAACGGTGCCGGCAAATCCACCCTGATCAAGGTTTTATGCGGCATCCATAAAAAGGATGGCGGATCCATCACGTACTTCGGTGAGGATGTCCAGTTTGGCAACATTGCGGAGTCCCAGGCTGCCGGTATCAGCGTGATCCACCAGGAGCTGAATATGATGAACCACCTGACGGTGGCGCAGAATATGTTTATCGGCAGAGAATTTAAAAGAGGTGTATTGATCGACGACCGGAAAATGGAAGAAGAGGCCCAAAAGCTTTTCGACCGGATCGGCGTGCGGATCGATCCCGGCGTCAAGCTGGGCGAGCTGACAGTCGGTAAGCAGCAGATGGTAGAGATCGCAAAAGCGGTTTCCCGTGACTGTAAGCTGCTGGTGCTGGATGAGCCAACTGCCGCGCTGACCCAGCCGGAGGTGGAAGAGCTGTTCAAGATCATGAACGACCTTCGTGACAAGGGCATCGGCATGATCTACATATCACACCGTATGGATGAGATCAACCGGATATCTGATCGGGTCACCGTTATGCGTGACGGCGAATATGTGGGAACCGTCAATACCGCTGAGGTCACCAAGGACGACATCGTGAAAATGATGGTAGGCCGTGTGATCATGGGTGAGCAGAAGCAGAAAAGCGCAGTCGCTGAGGATGCGCCGGTGGTGCTGGAGGTAAAACACCTGAACGCCGGCAGAGAGGTCCGGGATGTGAGCTTTCATCTGCGCAGAGGCGAGATCCTTGGTTTTGCCGGATTGATGGGCGCAGGACGCACCGAGGTGGTTCGGGCGCTGTACGGCGCTGACCCCAAGCAGTCCGGAGAGATTTGGCTGAGCGGCAAAAAAGTGAAGATCAAGACCCCAGCCCAGGCGGTGGAGCATGGCATCTGCTATCTGTCCGAGGACCGCAAGCGTTACGGTCTGATGCTGATGAAATCTGTCACGGAAAACACCGTGATCGCCTCTGTGGATGACTTTATTTCCGCAGGACTGATCAACGACAGTAAAATGAAGGAGGCCTCTGCCGAATTCAATGAAAAGCTGCGCACCAAGACCCCTTCTATGGAGCAGCTTCTGAAGAACCTCTCCGGCGGCAACCAGCAGAAGGTCATTGTGGCCCGCTGGCTGATGAAGAATTCCGATATCTTTATTTTTGACGAGCCCACCCGTGGCATCGATGTGGGTGCCAAGAGTGAGATCTACCGGCTGATGGAGGACCTGGCTGCCCAGGGCAAATCCGTGATCATGATCTCCTCCGAGCTGGCGGAGATCCTGCGAATGAGTGACCGGATCCTGGTGATGTGTGAGGGCCGGAAGACCGGTGAGCTGGATATTTCCGAGGCGACCCAGGAGAATATAATGCAACTTGCTACAATGCGGGAGGAGAACTGATATGAGCAACAAAAAAAGTCCGCTGCTGAATGTCAAGGGCGTGCTTGCCGGCGGCAAGCAGAATATGGTGATCATTTTGGCCGCTGTTGCCCTGTTTTTCGTATTTTACCTGATCAACCCCAGCTTTGCCAGTGACCTGAACCTGAACAATATGGCAAAGTCCTTTGTGCCCTATGCTATTTTGGCTTTGGGCGTGACCTTCGTTATTGCCACCGGCGGTATCGACCTGTCCATCGGCACCGTTTGCATCGGCTCTGCTGTTTTGGCAGGCGCCATCTGCCGCACCGGCGTTGCTCTGGAAGACGGCATCCTTTGGCTGACCATTCCCATTATCGTCCTGACCGGTACCGTGTTTGGCCTGATCAATGGCCTGCTGGTAGCCAAGTGTAAGCTGGCTCCCTTTATCGCAACTTTGGGCACGATGCTGGTTTCCCGGGGCTTGACCTCCGTGGTGGCTGAGGCGGTTCGTGAGACCTCCTCCGCTGTGAAGTATCCCACTGTCGGCTGGTTCCAGGATATTTTCGTTAAATACAACGGCTTCCCTGTAGGTCTTCTGTGGGTTTTGGCTCTGACCGTTATTTGCATGGTGGTCATGTACAAGACCAAGATCGGCCGCTATATTCTGGCCATCGGCTCCAATGAGGAAGCTGCCCGGCTGTCCGGTATCGATACCGACAAGTATAAGATCATTGCTTATGTGATCGGCGGCACCTTTGCCGGTCTGGCAGCTCTGTTCTATACCGCTGCCAACCCCTCTTTGACCATTGCAGGCGGCAACGGCATGGAGCTGGACGCGATTGCCGGCGTTTACATCGGCGGCACCAGCACCACCGGCGGCGCGGCCTCCATTATGGGTACCATCCTGGGCTCTTTGATCCTGGTGATCATCCGTAACGGCCTGAACCTGGCTTTGAGCGGCGGCAGCATCGTCTCTGCTACCAACATCACCTACGCCGTTACCGGCGTGATCGTGGTGGGTGCGGTTATGCTGGATATTCTGAAGAAGAAAAACGCTGCCAAGGTAAAGATCCCTCCTACGGCGGAAAAGAAAGCTGAAGCATCCAAGTCCTGATGATCAGGCAATCACACTGTAATAAAACCGTCAGGTTTTATATAAAAATTTAGGAGGAACCAAAAATGAAAAAACTTCTTGCACTGCTCCTGGCACTCGTTATGGTCGCTGGCCTGGTAGCTTGCGGCGGCGGTGAAGCCACCCCCACTACCACAGAAGCTCCTGTCGAGAACCCCACTGATTCCCCCGCACAGGAAGACCCCACTGATGCCCCCGTTGCTGCTGACAAGGGCACCATCGCTGTGATCGCCAAGGGCGAGACCCACGCTTTCTGGCAGGCTGTTAAGGCCGGCGCTGTTGATGCCGGTGCTGCTGCCGGTTACGAGGTCACCTTCCGTGGCCCCACCGCTGAGAGCGAAGAGTATGTTCCCGAGCAGCGTGAAATGGTTCAGGCCGCTCTGAACAACGATGATGTGAAGGGCATTGTCCTGGCTACCATCGGCCTGGGCTTCGCTGACGAGCTGACCGCTGCTTTCGACAAGGGCCTGCCCGTTGTCGAGTTTGACTCCGGTCTGTATGACAACAATGCTGACGTTACCGCAGAAAAGGATCCCACCATCGGCTCCGTTGCTACCGACAACTTTGCCGCTGCAGGCGTTGTTGCTGAGAACTTCTATGCTTACCTGAAGAACAACTCCCTGGCTGTTGACGGCTACAAGATCGGCATCATCCAGCACGACTCCACCTCCACCGGTATTGACCGTGCAGGCGGCTTCAAGGCTAAGATCGAAGAGCTGGCTGCTGCTGACGGCATCACTCTGGACATCAACGTTCAGGTCAAGGCCAACAACGAAGGCGAGTATAAGCTGGGCCTGTCCGCTCTGAAGGATTGGGGCGCTCAGTCCATCTTCATGACCAACGAAGGCGTTGTCAACGAAGTGTTCCCCGAAATCTCCACCAACGCGGATGCCTACAAGGACATCCTGTTCGCAGGCTTCGACGCAGGCACCAACCAGTACACCTGGATGAAGGACGCCGGCGCAACCTACGCTCTGTTGGTTGGCTCCGTTGCTCAGGACTCCTACAACATCGGCTACAAGGCTGTCGAGATGGCTATCAACAAGCTGGAAGGCAAGGAAGTTTCTGATGTGGGTATCGCCGGTGTTTGGTACACCGCCGAGAACATCGACGAGCAGAAGGACCGCAACATTTTCTACATGGGCTAATCGCTTTTTGAAGAATTTGTAATTCCATAAGGACCGGCACCGCTTCGGCGGTGCCGGTTTAGTCTGTCAAAAAAACCCTGTCATTGCGAGCCAGTGCTCACACTGGCGTGGCAATCCGTTTCTCAAAAAATTCCGTTTTCGCTTATTTTTCAGGTAAAACATATACTTTTAGGAACGGATTCCCACGTCGCTTCGCTCCTCGGAATGACACGCATTTTCGGAAAAGGTGCTTTTTTGACACTCTGGACCGGCACCGCTTCGGCGGTGCCGGTTTTCTGCCCTTTTCATCAATTGCAGTTTGCAAAACGGATATGAAATTTTCGTAGGGACACTCCTCCGGGGTGTCTGCAAGGAATTATGCTTATTAAGGCTTAGAATTTATGCCATTTATTCTTCTTTTTGTGTAAGAAAGAGAATAAAATCAGCCCATCGAGGTCCTATTTTATTTCGGACACCCCAGGAGGGGTGTCCCTACGAGATTTGATGAAGCGCTTATAAAGCGGAATTTATTCGTATTGAACGGCAATGGGAAGAATTATTGTGTCCGGGTTTTTGCTGTGCGTGTAGACAAGGCGGAAAACCTGTGATAAAATACAAAGCAAAGACCAAGGAGGTTTTGTTTATGGAAGCAAACAAGCTGCAGGGGCTGAAGCCCCAAAAGGTATTTGCCTATTTTGAAAAGCTCTGCTCGATGCCCCACGGCTCCGGCAATACAAAGATCATCAGTGATTACCTGGTGTCCTTTGCCAAGGAACAGGGGTTGGCGTATATCCAGGATGAACTGAACAATGTGATTATGTTCTGCCCCGGCACAGCCGGTATGGAGGACCGGGAACCAGTGATCCTCCAGGGCCATATGGATATGGTCTGCGAAAAGGATACCGACTGCCCTATTGATATGGAAACGGAAGGCCTGGATGTGACCCATGACGGAAGCTGGGTGTTTGCTAAGGGAACTACGTTGGGTGGAGACGACTGCATTGCCGTGGCCTACGCTCTGGCCCTGATGGAGGACAAGTCCATTCCCCATCCGCCACTGGAGGTGGTGATCACCGTGGACGAGGAGACCGGCATGTACGGCGCTGCCGGGATCGATCTTTCTATGCTCAAGAGCAGGACCCTGATCAATATTGACTCCGAGGATGAGGGCATTTTTACCGTGTCCTGCGCCGGTGGCGCAAGGGGAACCATCAGCCTGCCGGTGAAGCGGCGTGCGGTGTATGGACCCTGTGTCAAGCTGACAGTGGAGGGACTGCAGGGCGGTCACTCCGGCGTGGAGATCCACAAAAACCGGGCCAATGCCAACAAGGTGATGGGAGAGCTGCTCAGCCGTGTGCAAAAGCTGATGCCCCTGTGCATCACCGGCTTTACCGGCGGCGCAAAGGACAATGCCATTCCCCGTTCCTGCCAGGTGACCCTGGTTGCTATGGGTATCCATTTGGAGCGGATCAACGAGATCACCGAAACCCTGCAAAAAGAGCTGCGTGAGCAGTATGACGAGCCGGATGCCATCGTCCGTGGGGACGATGTGGATGCTTTGGGAGGCAACGCCCTGACTACTGAGGATACCGCCAAGGTGATCGCGCTGCTTTGCAGCGTGCCCAACGGCGTGCAGGTGTGGAGCCAGGACATTGAAGGCCTGGTGCAGACCAGTCTGAATTTGGGCGTGGCGGAGCTGCGTGATGAACTGCGGCTGACCTTTGCGGTAAGAAGCAGTGTCAATCAGGAAAAACGGGAGCTGCTGGACAAGCTGAAGGAATTGGCAGAATTCTATGGCGGCAACTACAGCGAAACCGGCGACTATCCAGCCTGGGAGTATAAAAAGGACTCCTATTTACGGGATACCATGGTCCGGGTGTATACAAAGCTGTTTGAGAAAGAGCCTCAGGTGGTTGCCATCCACGCAGGACTGGAGTGCGGCCTGCTGTCGGAAAAGCTGCCGGGACTGGATTGCGTATCCATCGGACCGGATATGCAGGATATCCACACCAGCCGGGAACGGCTGAATGTGGCCTCCGTGGAGCGCACCTGGAACTTCCTGCTGGAAATCCTCCGGGAACTGTAACACTTCAAATTTCAGTTTTTAAATTCGTTGCGGATTTTTTCGTAGGGACACCCCTCCTGGGGTGTCCGAAACAAAATTAGGCCTCGATGGGCTAATTTTGTTCCTGTGCATAAACGAATCAGAAAGAATTTTGTGCATCGAGCCCTAAAATCTTTGCGGACACCCGGGGACGGGTGTCCCTACGAGTTTTGATAAACAGCTCAAGGAATAAGAATATGCCTCTCAATTGGCAGAAGAAAAGACTTTAAGATTTATGATCCGCTTCGGCAGAATTGCCGGGGCGGATTTTTTGTAGACAAATGGCTGTAGGGTGTGGTATAGTAAATGCAAGAAAGGTTATTTTTGGAAAGGGGAGAGGCATGTTGGAGCAGCAGCTTTTGGAAAGGCTCCGGTCGGTGACCCAGGAGGAACAGGCTATTTTACAGGGCCGGACCAGTATCGACCGGGATCTGTACATGGGCGGTCAGGGCAATACGGTCAACAGCGCAAAGCTTCTGTCCTCCGGTAAGCTGATCACCCTGCGGCCCCACACCCGGTTTATTGATTTTCCTGATCACCGCCACGATTATGTGGAAATGGTCTATATGTGCAGCGGCAGCACCACCCACTATGTCAACGGTAAGCCTATATCCCTGCGGCAGGGAGAGCTGCTGTTTTTAAGCCAGACGGCTTTGCACCGGGTAAAGCAGGCGCAAATGGACGATGTGGCGGTAAACATTATCGTGCTGCCGGATTTTTTCAGCACCACACTGTCCCTGATCGGTGAAGAGCAGACCCCCTTACGGCAGTTTTTGGTGGATTGCCTCTGTGGACAAACAGAGGGCCCGGGCTACCTGCATTTTCAGGTTTCCGGGGTAAAACCCCTGCAAAACCTGGTGGAAAATTTGATTTGGATCTTGCTCAACGATACTCCCAACAAGCGAAAAGCCAGCCAAATGACTATGGCGGCACTGTTTTTGCACCTGATGGGCAGCACGGAAAATCTGCGCACTGAGGATCAGGAAGAAGCGGTGGTGCTGAAGGCCTTGCGGTATGTGGAGAGCAACTATGCCCACGGAAGCCTGTCGGAGCTGGCAGAGCAGCTTCACTATGATGTAAGTTGGCTGTCCCGGGAGATCAAGCGAAAGACCGGCAGGACCTATACCCAAATTTTGCAGGACAAGCGGCTGGCCCAGGCGGCATTTTTGCTGCGCAATACCAACCGGAATGTTTCGGATATCTCCCTTGCGGTGGGCTACGAGAATATCAGCTACTTCCATCGCATCTTTGCCCAAAGCTTCGGCCGTTCTCCCAAGCATTACCGGGACGGAAAATGATTTGCAACACAGGACACTTTTTTGGAAACTCAGGACCTGCAAAGACGAAGCAGGATATGGTATTATAAAATTATTATGGGAAAGGAAGGTTTTATTATGAAGTATTGTCTTGCAATCGATATTGGCGCATCCTCCGGTCGGCACATCGTGGGCTGGGAGGAAAACGGTGCGATCCAAACCCATGAGGTTTACCGTTTTCCCAATGGCGTAAAAGAGCTTGACGGCCATCTCGTATGGGATATGGAGGAATTGCTCAAGTACGTGGTTGCCGGTATTCGGGAGGCTTTTCAGGCATACCCGGATATCCAAAGCCTGTCTGTGGACACCTGGGGCGTGGACTATGTTCTGATGAAGGGTGATCAGGAGGTTTGGCCCTGCTATGCCTACCGTGACAGCCGCACAGATCGCTCTATCCCTGAGGTACATAAGATCATGCCCTTTGAGGAGCTGTACCGCCACACAGGTATTCAGTTCCAAACCTTCAACACCATCTATCAGCTTTATGACGATAAGATGACAGGCCGTCTTGAGGGCATTACCGACACGCTGATGATTCCGGAATATTTGATGTATAAGCTGTCCGGTGTCAAGGCCAGAGAGTACACGGAAGCTTCCACAGGCGGTATGCTGAACGCGCAGACCGGAGAATTTGATATGCAGATCGTGGATGCACTGGGATTGCCCCGTCATCTGTTCCCCAAGCTGTCCCAGCCCGGAACGGTTTTGGGTAATCTCCGCCCCGAGATCGCACAGGCCGTAGGCGGCGACTGCAAGGTTGTTCTGTGCGCCACCCACGACACCGGTTCTGCCGTTGAGGGTATTCCGATGGAGGGCAATCATCCCTTTATTTCCTCCGGCACCTGGAGCCTTTTGGGCGTCAAGATCCCCAAACCTCTGACGGACGAGGGCAGCTACCGCGCCAACTATGCCAATGAGGGCGGTGTGGGTTATATCCGCTACCTGAAGAACATTATGGGTATGTGGCTGATCAACGAATTGAAACGGGATCTTTGCCCCGATACACCTTTCCCGGAGATCGTGAAAATGGCAGAGGAGAGCACCTGCGACATTTTGGTGGATGCCAACGCACAGGAATTTTTGGCACCCAAGAGCATGAAAGAGGCCTTTGATCAGGCAACGGAAGGCAAGCTGCAGTCTGTGGGGGATTATTTCCGCTGCGCCTACCGGAGTTTAGCGGTGTGCTACCGGAATGCTTTAAATAACCTGGAAGCAAACACCGGCACAAAGTATGAAAAGCTGTATATTGTCGGTGGCGGTGCCAAAAACCAGTTCCTGAACCGATTGACAGAGGAAGCTACCGGTAAGAAGGTCGTTGCACTGCCCATTGAGGCAACCGCTCTGGGCAATTTGAAAATACAATTGGAGGTAAACTAATATGAGCTATCAGGAAGCAAAAAAGCAGTACGAAGCCTTGGGCGTGGATGTAGAAGCCGCCCTGGAAAAGCTGAAGACCGTGCCGGTCTCTCTGCACTGCTGGCAGGGTGACGATGTGCGTGGCTTCGACACCGATCCCAACAAGCCGCTGACCGGCGGTATTCAGACCACCGGCAACTATCCCGGCCGTGCCCGTAATCCGGAGGAACTGATGGCTGATATCGATCAGGTCATTTCCCTGGTTCCCGGTCAGGTGAAAATGAACCTGCACGCCAGCTACGCCATTTTTGACGAGGAAAACGGCGGCTGGGTGGACCGTGATAAGCTGGAGCCCAAGCACTTCAAAAAGTGGGTGGACTTCTGCAAGGAGCGGAAATTGGGCTGTGACTTTAACCCCACCTTCTTCTCCCATCCCAAGTGCGATCCGCTGACCCTGTCCAGCACCAACGAGGAGACCCGGAAGTTCTGGGTGGAGCACGGCAAGGCCAGTATCCGCATTTCTCAGTACCTGGCTGACGAGCTGGGTCAGCCCTGTGTTATGAACATTTGGACCGGTGACGGCTTTAAGGACATTCCTGCTGACCGCCTTGGCCCCCGTCAGAGATACAAAAAGTCCTTTGATGAAATGCTCAGCGAGCCCTTTGACAAGGAAAAGGTCTATCCCTGTGCGGAAAGCAAGGTCTTCGGCATCGGCGTGGAGAGCTACACCGTAGGCTCCGCGGAGTGGTGCCTGAAGTATGCCGCCAGCCGGGATGACTGCATCAGCCTGATGGACAACGGCCACTATCATCCCACTGAGGTGGTCTCCGACAAGATCTCCGCCGTTATGGCTTACGACAAGAAGATGGCTCTGCACGTGACCCGTGGCGTCCGTTGGGACTCCGACCACGTGGTCCTCTTTGACGATGAGACCAAGGAGCTGTGCAAGGAGATCGTCCGCTGCGGTATCGACAATGTGTTTATCGCGCTGGACTACTTCGATGCCTCCATTAACCGCATTTCTGCCTGGGTCACCGGCTTCCGGAACCTGCAGAAGGCTCTGCTGTTTGCCATGCTGCAGCCCCATCAGAAGCTGACCGACCTGCAAAATGCCGGTGACTGGACGCAGCTGATGGTGATGCAGGAGGAGCTGAAGACCATGCCCTTCGGCGACATTTGGAACGAGTACTGCGCCCGCTGCGGCAAGCCTGCTGACGGCCAGTGGTTCCCGGTGATCCAGCAGTACGAAAAAGATATCCTTTCCAAGAGAGTATAAGGAGGTACATCATGTATACAGAAGCACTTTCTGCCCTTGCGGCAATGTCTAATAAATACGGCAAAGACCCCCAGTTCGTGCTGGCCGGCGGCGGCAACACCTCTTTTAAGAGCGCAGACCGTCTGTGGGTCAAGGGCTCCGGCACCAGCCTTGCCACCATCAAGGGTGAGGATTTCGTGGTTTTGGAGCGTCAGCTTTTGGGTCAGATGTGGTCTGCCCAGTATTCCGACAACGAGGAAGAGCGTGAGGCTCAGGTCCTGGCTGACATGATGAACGCCCGTGTCCGTGGCGAAAACCGCCGTCCCTCCGTGGAGACACTGCTTCACGATCTGTTCCCCCAGAGCTATGTACTGCACGTACATCCCACCATCGTCAATGGCCTGACCTGCTCCAAGGAGGGCAAGGCTGCCATGGAAAAGCTGCTGCCTGAGGCAGTTTGGGTGGATGCCTGCAAGCCCGGCTATATCCTGGCACTGGAGTGCAAAAAGGTAATGGATGCTTATAAGGCCCAGAAGGGTCAGGACGTGCAGGTGCTGTTCCTGCAGAACCACGGCATCTTCTTCGCTGCCGAGACCCCGGAGCAGGTGGACGTGCTGGCAGAGCAGGTGATGGGTGCCCTGAAGAGCGCTGTGACCCGTCAGCCTGACATGGAGGAATGTGCCTACGATCTGCAGAAGGTGGTTGCCATCTCTCCGGTGCTGCGTGCGCTGTACGGCGCAGGTCAGCCTGCCACCGTCAAGTTCGCGGCCTGCCCGGAAATCCTGCGTTATGATCCGGCCACCAAGAGCCTGTCTCCCGACCATATCGTCTATGCCAAGGCCAAGCAGCTTGTGCTGCCTGAGAATGTGGAGCCGGAGCAGATCAAGGAGCTGTTTGATGCCTTTACCGCCGAAAACGGCTACAAGCCCAAGATCGTTTTTGCCAAGGGCCTGGGTATGTTCGCCTGCGGCAACACCATGCAGGAGGCTGTGACTGCCCGGGAAGTGATGCTGGACGCCATCAAGGTGGTGGCCTATGCCGACTCCTTCGGCGGTGTCAGCGTGATGCCGGATTATTTGATCGACTTCATCGTCAACTGGGAAGTGGAGAGCTACCGTTCCAAGGTCAGCCTGGCTTCCGGCAACGCCAAGCGGCTGGCCAACAAGGTGGCTGTGGTTACCGGCGGTGCCCAGGGCTTCGGCAAGGGCATTGCAGAGGCACTGGCCGCTGAGGGCGCTTATATTGTCATTGTGGATATGAACCTGGACGGTGCCAAGGCTACCGCTGCGCAGTTCGGTGACAAGGGCCTGGCCGTGGGCGCCAATGTGTCCGACGAGGACTCCGTCAAGGCGATGATGGACCAGGTAGTGCTGTACTTTGGCGGCGTGGATGTGTTTGTCAGCAACGCAGGCGTTGTCCGTGCAGGCAGCCTGGACGAGATGACCAAGCAGAACTTTGAGTTCGTCACCGCCGTCAACTACACCGGCTATTTCCTGTGCGCCAAGTACGCTTCCAAGGTGATGAAGATTCAGCATCAGTTTGCACCCCAGTACATGATGGATATTATTGAGATCAACTCCAAGTCCGGCCTGGAGGGCTCCAACAAGAACTTTGCCTACGCAGGCTCCAAGTTTGGCGGTGTGGGCCTGACCCAGTCCTTTGCCCTGGAGCTGGCTCCCTACAACATCAAGGTCAACGCCATCTGCCCCGGCAACTTCCTGAACGGTCCTCTGTGGTCCGACCCGGAAAGAGGCCTGTTTGTCCAGTACCTGAAGGCCGGTAAGGTCCCCGGTGCCAAGACTGTGGAGGATGTGCGCCGGTTCTATGAGTCCAAGGTACCCCTGAACCGTGGCTGTGAGCCTTTGGATGTGGCCCGTGCCATCATCTATGCGGTGGAGCAGGATTATGAGACCGGCCAGGCCATCCCCGTTACCGGCGGCCAGGTCATGCTGAAGTGATTGTGAGGAAACGCTATGACCGTTAACGAACTGCGTGAAGCTTATGAAAAGACCCTCCGTGGGGAGCTGCCCCAGCCGGAGGATACCATTTATGTGAATAACCATATCCACACCACCTATTCCTTCTCTCCCTATGACCCCACTGCCGCTGTGTACATGGCATGGCAGAACGGCCTGAAGACCGCCGGTATTATGGACCACGATTCCGCTGCCGGTGTCCGGGAGTTTTTGGAGGCGGCACAGGTGATCGGTATGCCGGTGACCTGCGGCGTGGAGTGCCGGGTGGATATGTCCATGACCGCCCTGAACGGCCGCCGGATCAACAATCCGGACCAAAAGAGCGTGGCCTATGTGACCATGCACGGCATCCCTCATCAGAATATTGAGGCTGTGGATGCGTTCTTTGCTCCCTACCGGGCAAAGCGCAACGAGCGCAACCGGAAGATGTGTCAGAATATCACCGAGCTGGTAAAGCCCTACGGCCTGAGCCTGGACTTCGATCAGGATGTTCTGCCCCTTTCCAACTATCACAAGGGCGGCTCCGTCACCGAGCGTCACATTCTGTTCGCCCTGACCAAGAAGATCACTGCTCGGTATCCCACTCCGGCTCAGGTGGTGGACTTCCTGAAAAATGAGATGAAGCTGGCTCTCTCCGACAAGGTGATCGCACAGATCGCCGACGGCGAGAAAACCCCGGATTTCTACGAGTATGACATTTTGGGTGCCCTGAAGAGCAACATGGTGGAGAAGTTCTATATCGATGCCACCGATGAGTGCCCCAAGGTGGCAGACTTCGTGGAGATGGTCCACCGCAACGGCGGCATTGCCGCTTACGCCTATTTGGGTGATGTGGGCCAGTCTGTGACCGGCGATAAGAAGGCACAGAAGTTTGAGGATGATTACTTAGACGAGCTGATCGAGGTGATCAAGGCCTACGGCTTCGATGCCATCACCTATATGCCCACACGCAATACCCCGGAGCAGCTTGCCCGGCTGACAAAGCTGTGTGAGGATCACGGCTTCTTCCAGATCAGCGGTGAGGATATCAATTCTCCCCGTCAGTCCTTCCGCTGCAAGGCTTTGGACGATCCTGCCTTCGGCCACCTGATCGACGCTACCTATACGCTGATCAGCTATGAGCAGATGGCAAGTGAGGACCTGGCTGCCGCCAAGGAAAAGTACAGCCACCTCTTTCGCTAATCCATAACCAAAACGCCGCGGATGAGCCTCATCCGCGGCATTTGTATGTTAAGAGCGAATATTGAATTCTTGTAGGGACACCCCTCCCGGGGTGTCCGCGAGAGTTGATAAGCAGTCCATAAGTGAGAATTTCAAAAAACTCTTGTACCAATGTGCGAAGTTTGCTATAATGCTTTTGTAAAGGGGGAAAAACTGTGTTTGAAAAAATTCAGAAAAATTTTGGATTTGGCGCTATGCGCCTGCCAATGGTAAATGGCCGGGTGGATCTGGAGCAGACAACGCAAATGGTGGATCATTTTATGGCATCCGGCTTCAATTATTTCGATACTGCCCATATGTATTTGGATGGGCAAAGTGAGCCGGCCCTGAAGCACTGCCTGACAAGCCGCTATCCCCGGGAAAGCTTCGTGCTGACCAACAAGCTCTCCGGAAGCTGCTTTGAATTTGAAGAGCAGATCCGTCCGCTGTTTCAAAGCCAGTTGGAGGCTTGCGGCGTGGAGTATTTTGACTTCTACCTGATGCACTCCCAAACCCGGCGGATATTCCAAAAGTTTCAGGATTGCCACGCTTATGAAGTGGCAATGGAGCTGAAAAAAGAGGGCAAGGTGAAGCATTTGGGCTTTTCCTTCCACGACGGCCCGGAGGTCTTGGAGCAAATCCTGACGAAGTATCCTGAAATGGAGGTCGTCCAGCTTCAGTTTAATTATTTGGATATGGAGGCACTGAATGTCCAGTCCCGTGCCTGCTACGAGGTCTGCCGCAGACATAATAAGCCGGTGATCGTGATGGAACCGGTGAAGGGCGGCAAGCTGGCACAGCTACCACCTAAGGCTCATGAGATCTTTGCCGGCCTGGGCGGCGGCTCCGATGCCAGTTATGCGGTGCGGTATGCCGCAGGTTATGAAGGGGTTATGATGGTGCTGTCCGGCATGAGTAACCTGGCAATGGTCCAGGATAACTGCGGCTATATGCAGGATTTTCAGAAGCTTAATTCCCGGGAGCTGGAAGCTGTGGCGGAGGTTTGCCGCATTTTAAAGCAGCAGGAGCAGATCGAATGTACATCCTGCCGGTACTGCACAGAGGTTTGCCCCCAGCAGATCCCCATACCGGAATTGTTCGGCTGTATGAACAAAATGAACCAGGGGGACCCGGCATATATGGCCGAATATCAAAAAGTCATTGCTGAAAAAGGCAAAAAGGCCAGCCAGTGTGTAGGCTGCGGTGCCTGTGAAAAGGCCTGTCCCCAGCATCTGCCCATCCGCAAGCTGCTGCGTACGGTTGCGGAGGAATTTGAATAATATTGGAGGATACGATGGCAAATTGTAAAATTAAGGCACCGTTTTTTGAAATCGGACCCAAGTCCTATCTGTACGGTGATGACATTCTGGAGCTGGCGCTGGCTGCGGACGCAGCTTCCCAAAAGTATGACATTGATGTGATTTTCACCTGTCCGGTGGTGGATATCCGCCGGGTGGCCCAGGCCACCAAACGGCTGCACGTTTTTGCGCCCCATATGGATCCCATTTATCCCGGCCGTGGCCTGGCAGATACCTTGCCGGAGTCCCTGGTGGCTGCCGGTGCAGAGGGCGTTATGCTCAACCATGTGGAAAAGCCTCTGAGCTTTGAAGTGTTGGCAGAAACCATCAAACGGGCTGACGAAGTGGGCCTGACCACCATCGTCTGTGCAGACTCCATGGCGGATGCCAGCAGCATTGCAGGCCTGCACCCGGATATTATCGTGGCTGAGCCCTCGGAGCTGATCGGCACCGGTGTCAGCGTAGGCCCGGAGTATGTGGCTGCCGCCACCAATTCCGTGAAGAAGGTGGACGAGCATATTTTGGTGCTGACCGCTGCCGGCATTGCCGGGGGCGAGGATGTGTACAACACCATTATGGCCGGAGCGGATGCCACAGGCTCCTCCTCCGGTGTGGCTAAGGCGGCTGACCGTCCCAAGATGGTCGACGAAATGATCAGCGCTGCACGCCGCGCCTGGGATGAGCGGCATTGATATATTAAAAGGACTGCCTCAGGCAGTCCTTTTTTGACGCATAAATTCTTATTTTTGAATTGATGCAAAATTATTGTACGGACACCCCTCCGGGGTGTCCCTACGAGATTAATATGAACGGCTCAATAAATTGAAACTTGGTTTTTTAACCGTCATTATTTTTTCTTTAGTTTACTTTTCAAGAAGCTCCACAGACGGTCCCATTGCTCAAACAGCCGTTGCAGGGCATAGAACACCGTCGGTGCCATGATCAGTGCCGACAGCAGCACAAGATAGGAACGGCTGTCGCTGATAGTCAGCTCAAAGGGCGCACCCAGCAGGGTGAAGCTGCCAAGCAGGGCAATGGCCATAGCGCCCCAAATCAGCTTGCGGAACAGATCGAAGGGTACGGATACCTTATACAGTACCATCAGGCCTACCAGTGCCAGCACCGCTGTGCAGACTGTGGCGGAGTCGCCCATAGGAAGCTGGAAGCTGATCATCATTACGTGGGTGATCAGCACGACGATCAGGTCTGTCAGGCCGCCGGGCAAAGCTTGCCGCAGCACCGTGGGCAGGAATTTGCCCCGTACACGCTCATAGTTTGGCTCCATTGCCAGGAAAAATCCCGGCACACCAATGGTCAGGGCGGAGATCACGCTCAGGTGGAAGGGCATAAAGGGATAGGCCCAACCGGTGAACAGGCAAACCAAGGCCAAACACAGGGAGAAGATATTCTTGACCAGGAACAGGGATGCCGCGCGCTGGATGTTGTTGATCACCCGGCGGCCCTCGTTGACGATCTGGGGCATTGCGGCAAAATCCGACTGGGTCAGCACAAGCTGGGCCACCTGACTGGCTGCCCGGGCACCGCTGGCCATTGCTACGCCGCAGTCTGCCTGTCGCATTGCCAGCACGTCGTTCACGCCGTCACCGGTCATGGCTACTGTATGTCCTTGCTGCTTCAGTGCAAAAATAAGCTGCTTTTTGATCTCCGGGGTCACCCGGCCAAATACCGTATATTCGGCTGCCGCATGGCTGATCTGCTCCGGGGTTTGCAGAGTACCGGCATCTACAAAGGCCTCAGCGTCGGGAATACCGGCCCGGTTGGCTACCTCGGATACCGTCACCGGGTTGTCACCGGAGATCACCTTCACCGTAACCCCTTGCTGCTTGAAAAAGCCAAAGGTCTCCGGGGCGGTTTGCCGAATTCGGTTGGTCAGCAGGATCAGGGCCAGGGGCTGCGGCTTTTCAGGCCGATCCGGCTGTGGAAGCCGGTCATACCTTGCTACCAATAACACCCGGTACCCTTTGGAGGACCACTGGGTCACAGTGCTTTGAAGCTCCTCAAAGTACTGGCCCATCAGGATCTCCGGCGCACCCACCAGGAAGCTGCCCCGGTCCTCAAAAACGCCGCCGCTGTATTTGTATTTGGAGTCGAAGGGAATATAAGCAGTGCAGTTCCACGTGCTCTGCCCGCAAAACAGCTCGGAGATGGCCCGGGCGGTGTCGTTGTCCGGTTCCCGGCTGCCGTACAGGGCAGTCAAAAGCTGTTCCAAATAGTCATAGTCACACCCATCTAAGGGCAAAACGTGCTCTGCGATCATGGCAGGCTCCGTAATAGTGCCGGTTTTGTCCACGCACAGCACATCCACCCGGGCCAGTGCCTCAATGCAGTTCATATCCTGCACCAGAACCTGTGCCTTTGTCAGCTTCAGGGCAGAAACCGCCATAGCTACACTGGTCAGCAGATACAGGCCCTCCGGGATCATACCCACCAGGGCTGCCACCGTAGCTTCCGCACTGGTCTGCACCCCAAGCTGCAAAATCTTAAATTCCTGATAAAACAGCATCAGGCCCACCGGGATCAAAATCATGCCCATTACCCAGATCAGCTTGTCCAGGGCGCGCATCATTTCGGACTTTGCTGCCCGGGGATCGGCCTTGGCCTCCCGGGCCAATTTGGCGGCAAAGGCGTTGTCACCAACCTGAGTGAGCTGTGCCACACCCCGCCCGGAAACCACAAAGCTGCCGGATAAAAGCTGGGAGCCGGGCTGCTTTTCCACTGCATCGGCCTCACCGGTCAGCAGACTTTCATTGACCTGAACGCTGCCGCGCAGCACAACAGCATCAGCGCAGATCTGGTCTCCGGGACCAAACCGCACCACATCGTCCAGTACCAACAGGTCAGACCGCACCGGTGTCCATTGGCCGTCACGAAGGGTCTGTACCTGCTGGGCGGTCACCAATGTCAGCTTGTCCACAGCCCGTTTGGCCCGGAGCTGCTGCACGATACCAATGACGGTGTTGATCAGCACGATCACCAAAAAAGTCATATTCTTAATACTGGAGCCGCACAGCAGCAGGATCACCGCCAGCACCGCGAAAACCAAATTGAAATAGGTCAGGCAGTGCTCTAATATGATCTGTTTTTCTGTTTTTCCGGATTTTGCGGTGGTAATATTGCTTTGTCCTGCCTGCTGCCGCTGCAGGACCTGGCTTTGTGAAAGACCGTGATATTCCTCCACTGCCTGTACCCCCCTTTTTTTAATCCCTTATAAAGTTTTGACCTTGCGCTTGTAAATGCGGCAGAAGAAGATCACCGTCAATACGGAGCTGACGATCTCTGCCAGAGGGAAGGACCACCATACGGCATCCACGGTGCCTGTCAGGCTCAGCAGATACGCTGCCGGAACCAGCACCACTAACTGACGGCATAATGAAGTGATGGTGGAATAAATGCCGTTGCCCAAGGCCTGAAAGCTGGCACCCAAAGCAATGCCAACTGCCGCAATGGGGAAGTGGAGACTGACGATCCGCAGGGCGCTGATGCCGAATTTCACCAGATCCTGGGATGCTGCGTCTTCAGAGGAGCCGAAGATTCCCATCAGTACATCCGGGATAGTTTGGAACACTGTCAGGCCCACCAGCATAATGGTCATAGCTGCCCCAAGGGCGTATTTTAAGGTTTTTGTGATCCGGTCAGGCTGCCGTGCGCCGTAATTGTAGGCAACGATGGAGATGGATGCGTTGTTGATGCCGAAAAGGGGCATCAGGAAGAAGCTTTGCAGACGGAAATAGATGCCGAACACCGTGGCCGGGGTCTGCCCGTAGGTGGGGGCAAAGCCCATAAAGATCTGATTCATGCAGAAGTTCATTATAGAGCCGATGGCCATCATGATCATCGAAGGAACGCCCACAGCCAAAATCTTTTTGATGATGTCCTTCTGCGGCTTAAAGTATTTCAGGGCGAACTGTACATCGTGGTTTTTGGTCAAATTGAAGATGACTGCCATAATGGCGGCAACCCACTGACCGATCACGGTGGCAACAGCAGCACCTGCAACCTCCATCCGGGGGATATAGAAGGGGATGTTGATGCCAAACATTTGGCTCAGACCCTCAGTGCCCAAAATAAACAAAGGATCTAAAATGATATTCAGTACAGCGCCGGTGCCCTGGGTGAACAGGGTGTACACTGTCCGGCCGGAGGCCTGCAAAAGCCGTTCGCCCAGGACTTCCACGAAAATGCCCAGGGTAAACACGGTGCAGATCGTGGTGTAGCTGATGCCATAGGCGGTGGTGCGCTCGTTGGCACCAAACACGCTGTAATAGGGCTTTGTTCCAAAGAAACCGAAGAGCATAAACGCTGCCACCAGCACCATAGTCAGCATAATGCCGTTGCCGGCGGCCCGGTTGGCCTGCTTTTGATTTCCTTCACCAAGGGATTTGCTCAGCAGACTGTTCATACCAACCGCAATACCGGTGGCACAGCCGATCTGCAGATTTTGAATGGGGAAGGCAAAGGACAGGGCGGTTACCGCATCGGTGGAAACCAGGGATACGAAATAGCTGTCCACCACATTGTACAGCGCCTGCACCAGCATAGAAAGTGCCAAAGGCAGCGCCATGGTAAACAGCAGCCTGCCCACCGGCATAGTACGCATTTTGTTCTCCCGACTGTCGGGAATTTTTCTTTCTGACACTTAATTCATCATTCCTTACATATCGATCTTTAACCTTTACATTATAAAACAAAAACCGCAGAAAAGCAACACCGGAAAATTGGACATTATATAGTCCAGTAATCAGTTATTATTGAAATCCACAATTTGTGCGATACGATTTGCTAACCAATCACGCATCTTGCGTTCAGCACAACAATTTACTTATAAAACGTCAAAATCTTCACCGCGAAAAATCGAAATTTGATTTAGTTATTCGGCAGATGTGTAAATAGCAAGAAGGTGTATAGAATATCTTGATTTCCTTTTGCTATCAAATTATAATAGAGTTAGACAAACTTGAATTTGACAGGGGGAAAGAAAATGAAGTGCCCTAAATGCGGAAAAGATATGATACTGGGAGAGCTTGCCAATCATCGTGGAGATACGTCTTTTTATTGGCTACCGCAGTCTTTTATAGATAAGCATTGGGCTTTTCCGTATAATCACACAAAGAAAACCATTGAAAATGAAGGTGGAATGATTATCAAGGCCAATAGCAAGGTTAATCAAGTATCAGTTTGCTATGGGTGTAAAGAGTGTAATGTAATCGTGGTGGATTGTAATTAGACAAATTCCAATTTGTAGGTGAACAGATGACGAAGCATATTGCAAATATACTCACGGGTTGTCGTATTTTCGGCAGTATTTTGTTGCTGTTCTTTCCTGCTTTTTCTTTCGTTTTTAATATCACATATCTTCTATGCGGTTTTAGTGATATTGTAGATGGAACAATCGCCAGAAAGACAAACAGTACCAGCAAGTTTGGAAGCCAACTGGACACGATTGCTGACCTCATTTTTGTAGTGGTATCTTTGTTTAAGTTGTTGCCTGCAATCCATATTCCACTATGGTTATTGATATGGGGTGGTGTGGTTGCGGTTATCAAAATCAGTAATATCATATGGGGATATGTTTCTAAAAACCAGTTTATAGCCTTGCATACGATTATGAACAAAGCAACGGGACTACTGCTGTTCCTATTGCCTTTGACAATATCCTTTGTGGAATTGAAATACACTGCCATAGTTGTTTGCTCTATTGCAACATTTTCCGCAATTCAAGAAGGGTTTTATATTATTACAGATAGTGGACCCAAGTAATCCAATTCCAATATGTCGAACTGTAAAATCGGCACCCACTCAGGGCGCCGATTTTATATGTTAGGCACAAAAAGCAGTATTTTCGCGGTAAAGGTAGCAGTCAAAACGGTGCATTTCACCCAGTCAATGGTAAAAAACACTGTTTTATAGGGGGAATTACATCGTTTTAGGTTGCTTATGGGGCATATTTTGAACAAATATCAGCTTCAACTACTAACTGGACTATATAAAATTGGACAAGCTTGGGGTCAAGCTACTGCCACAGCCGGACATAAAGCACCATCAGCAGGATGATCTGCGCCACCAGTATGACAGGCAGACCCACAAAAAATTTAGGATGCTTTGTCTTGTGGCGGAACAGCCGCATACCCAAAATACAGCCCAGGCTTCCGCCTAAGAGGCCGATGCCCATCAAGGTGGCTTCCGGAATTCGCCATTGGTTTTTTTGTGCTTTTATTTTATCGGCAAGCATAAAAAGCAGGCCTAATGCATTGATTACTATCAGGTAGTATATGAGAATATCCATAATGACCCTTTCTGAAGGAGGAATGGCAGTGCGCAGATTGTTGTTGGTGTGCTTGACGGTGTTGCTGTTGACGGGGTGCAGCCAGCCGGAAAGCTATGAAACCGTGATGGACCAGGTGCTCACACCGGTGCAGCATCGTCCTATGCAGCCGGTGATGGAGCTGCCGGGGGATGCGGTGGAGCAGGTGTTCAGCGAGAATTCTGACCGGAAGGTCTATTTTTGTGATGGCTTTACCTTAACTCTGGATACCTACCCTTCCGGGGACCTGGAAAAGACTTTGCGGCGGACCACCGGCTTTCCAAAAGAACAACTGGATTTGATTGCAACAGAAAAAGCCGGTGTTAAGCACTATGTTTGTGCCTGGAGTGCTGCCGGTGGAGAAGGGGAGCAGGTCTGCAGAATGTGCCTGCTGGATGACGGAAACTACCACTATGTACTTACGGCTGTGGCACCGGCAGAGCAGGCCGGAGAACTGGTCCAGGGGGTATGGAAGCAGGTGTTTGCCTCCTTCCGGCTGATGGCACCGGAGGATGTGGTCAATAGTGGCTCATAGCCTGCTGACAAAGCTTTTTACATTCGTCGATGACCGACTGAGGGTAGAGGATTTGGGCTTTATCACCAAAGCCGATGACCCAGCTTAAAAACATAGGCGATACCGCTACCTTTACGGTGAAATTAAAATGATCCGGTCCGTCGGGAATGAGCATGGTTTCCCGGCCAAAGCGGTCAACCACCACATTGAGAAGGACCTTATGGAAGCGAAGCTTCACATCTACGGAATCTCCGGCGAACATCTGAAACAGCTTGTTGGCGTGATCGGTAAAGGCTTTGCCGGTAAGATCGGGGCAGGGGATACGCTTATCCTGGGTGATCTGCAGATCGGTCATACGGTCCACCCGGTAGGAGGTGATGCCGTGACGCTCAGAATATGCCAACAGATAGCAGTTTTCGTTGTCCTGGCACAGGCCGTAGGGACTGGCAAGATAGTGCTTTTCCCGGTAGTGCCGCTTGCCGTCCATTCCCCAGTCAAAGTACCGGAAGGTGATCTGCCGGTTTTGACTGATGGCTTCCTGAATATCATTGACATTGTAATAAATGGTCTCATTCATGCTTTTGACCCGGCCGGAAACATACACATTTCGTTTCAGTAGTCCGGCTTCATGTTCTCCCACCTGATCGCAAAGCTTCTCGATCAACTGCCGGGATTTGGCTTCCGTCAGGTACCGGGAGGATTGCACAGCGTCGATGAGCAGCTTCAGCTCCGGAAGCTGGAAGCTGCGGGACGCAATATAGTAGCCGCCGTTTTTTCCGGGAACGGTAATGATGTCCACGCCATACTGCTGCAAGGCAGCAATATCGGAGTAGACAGTCTTCCGATCACAGGATATTTCCTTTTTCTTCAGCATGTCAATCAGCTCTGCGGCTCTCACGGGGTGATCCTCGTGAGAGTTTTTTTGCAGGTGGTCCAAAATGTAAAGAATTTTCAGCTTTTGATCATAGGATTTGGGCATCCGTAACACCTCACTTAAATACACTTTACAGTATTATAGCATATTTTCGGTAATTGGGAAATAATAATTTGCAGCGGAGCCTCAAACGGGCATTTTTTACGGAATTGAAGACAGCCTGTAAAGTTTTGGTAAAAATAAGAGGTTACCCCTTGCAACTTAACAAAATCTTTAGTATAATAATTTGGATTTTTCAGGAAGTTTTTAGGAGGCGCACGGTGAAGGATATCAACTTACTGGTTTGGCTGACCCAGCTTGGACTTTCCTTTGCGTTACCCTTTGCAGGCTTTTTGCTCCTGAGCATTTGGCTGTATCGTCAGTTCAGCTTGGGGGCCTGGGTGATTGTTGCAGGTGTAGTGCTTGGCGTGTTTGGCGCTGCCGGAAGCATCAGAAGCTCCCTGAAGGCAATGGAAAAAATGTCGAAGGATGCCAAGGAGGAGAAGACTCCGGTTTCCTTTAACGAGCATAGTTAAGGGGGTCAATATGGAATCCCGTAAGGTCGTTTTTCATGAGACGCTGATCATATTGATCGGTCAGCTGATTTGCATTGCTGTCATGTTCGGTGTTTATTGGCTGTTGAAGCTGCTTACCCTGAAGGTGCTGCTTGGTGGTCTGCTGGGCGCCCTGCTCACCGTGGCGAATTTCTTCTTTATGGCTGTTACCGTGTCGTTAGCCACCGATAAGGCACAGCAGGAGGATGTTAAAGGTGGGCAGAAGCTGATGCAGAGCTCTCAGCTTTTGCGCAATATGCTTTTGTTTGTAGTGCTGATCGCAGCAGGCGCCAGCGGCTACTTTGATATCATTGCTTTAGCGCTGCCGCTGTTGTTTGTAAGACCTATCATTACAGTGGCGGAGTTTTTCAGAAAGAAAGGAGAGTGAGTGGTCTGTGGAATTAAGTGTAAATGGCGCATTTGTCTATTTTACGATCCCAATTTTCGGTGGTATTCCCATCACCCAGACCACGGTATCGTTTTTTGTAGTGACGGTACTTCTGTGTTGGCTCAGCATCTATTTTGGCAAGCGGTTAAAGAAGCGGCCTGACGGAAAGCAGGTTTTGATCGAAAAGGGCGTTATGATGTTGCAGAAGATGGTTGTAGAAACCATGGGCGCTCACAATGTGGGTTGGACGCCCTTTATTGGCACAATTTTCTTGTCCTCCATCTGCGGTACCTTAATTGGCTTGACCGGATTTCTGCGCTCGGCAACGGCAGATATTAGCTGTGTAATGGTCTGGGCTGTTATGGTCAGTGTGATCATTTGGTACCACAGCATCAAAAACAACGGTTTCTTGGGCTGGCTGAAAGGCTTTACCCAGCCCATTGTGGTTATGACACCGATGAATTTGGTCAGCGAGATCGCACAGCCGGTGTCAATGGCCTTTCGTCATTTTGGCAATGTTGCCGGCGGCGGTGTAATTACCAGTATTATCTACGCTGCATTGAGTGCATTGTCTGTGGCGGTTATGAATTTGATCGCAGGCAACGGCTGGTTGGTTTCCGCTGTGCTGCTGGTTGTATCGGCAGTGCTTTTCCTGCTGTTTAAAAAGAAGGGCAAGAAGGTATTTCTTGTGTTTGCCATTATCAGTGCTGTGCTGGGCTTCTTCGGACTTCTGCAAAGCACCGGAATCCTTTCCGGCGTTCCCATTATGGCATACGGCATCCCTGCGGTGCTTTCCTGTTACTTTGATCTGTTCTCCGGCTTTGTCCAGGCCTATGTATTCAGCTTGTTGACTATGGTCTATATCTCAGGCGCACTGCCTGAGCCCGCTGCTGCGGAACAATAACTGTGTTATCAAAATAATAAATATATTAACAATTCTTAGGAGGAAATTATTATGGAATTAGCTTCTGCAATCGCAATCGCCGGTAAGGCAATCGGCGCAGGTCTATGTATGGGTATTGGCGCTATCGGCCCCGGTATCGGTGAAGGTAATGCTGTTGGTAAAGCGCTGGAGGGTATGGCCCGTCAGCCTGAGGCTGCCGGCACTTTGCGCAGCACTATGATTATGGGCTGCGCCATCGCGGAGACCACCGGTATTTATTCTCTGGTTATCGCTCTGCTGATTATGTTCCTGCTGTAAGACTCCCTGTAAAAAATTAAAGAAAGGAGTCTGCGGTTTTGGGATACTTTGAAAGTTTTATCGGCGTTAATTTTTGGGATGCCCTTTTCGTGCTGCTCAACACCTTAACCATTTTCTTTGTGGCGAAAAAATTCCTGTTTAAGCCTGTGATGAAGATGATCGAGGATCGTCAGCAGGAGATCGACACCATGTACGAAGATGCTGACAAGGCCAAAGAGGCTGCTGCCGCGCTGCAGCAGGAGTATCAGCAAAAGCTCTCCGTAGCTTCCGAGACCAGTGAGAATCTGGTGAAGGATGCAATGGCCCGTGGCAGGGACCGGGAAGAGGAGATTATCCGCCAGGCCAATGCCCAGGCAGCCATGATCATGGACAAGGCGGCTGCCGATATTGCCCAGGAGAAGAAAAAGGCCATCAATGATGCCAAGGATGAGATATCCGGAATGGCTATGGCCATTGCCGAAAAGGTAGTAGGCCGCGAGCTGAACAGCGCAGACCAGGAAAAATTGGTTGACGAATTTATTAACGAATTGGGTGACGGTGTATGAGCCAGGTAGCAAGCGTATACGGCGGTGCCCTCTACAGCCTTTGCAAGGAAGAAGCCCTTACGGATACGGTACTGCAGGAGCTTTCTGTTTTGCAGGAAAGCTTTCGGGAAAGTCCGGACTTTTTGCGGCTGCTGTCTGCCCCCAATGTGGCGGTGCAGGAGCGTTGCCAGGTTTTGGATGACTGTTTCAGGGGCAAGGTCCAGCCCTATGTGCTGAACTTTTTAAAGCTTCTGACAGAAAAAGGCTTCGCAAAGGCCTTTTCAGATTGTGTCGAGGAATATCGGCATATGTATAATGAGGATCATCAGATCCTGCCGGTGACGGCGGTGACTGCCATCCCCCTGACACAGGAGCAGTCTGCCCGTTTGACAGAAAAGCTGTCAAAGCTCACCGGAAAAAACGCGCAGCTTCATAACCGGGTGGATCCGTCCTGCTTAGGCGGTGTACGGCTGGATTATGACGGCAAGCGTGTGGATGGCAGTGTGGCAAGTCGGCTGGAGACTGTCCGTAATCTGCTGAAAAATACTGTTCTTTGATCAGAGAGTAGGGAAATTATGGAATTACGACCCGAAGATATTACGAAAATTATTCGTGCGCAAATCAAAAACTATGAAAACAAGCTGCAGACCTCCGAGACCGGCGTGGTCATCCTGGTGGGTGACGGCATTGCCAAGGCCACAGGCCTGGATCAGTGTATGGCCGGTGAGCTGGTGGAGTTTCCCAACGGCTCTTACGGTATGGCGCAGAATTTGGAAGAGGACACCGTTTCCATCGTTATCCTGGGTACAGACCAGGGAATTAAGGAAGGTGACACCGTCAAACGCACAGGCCGTGTGGTTTCCGTGCCGGTCGGTTCCGCACTGATCGGCCGTGTGGTCAACGCCCTGGGCGAGCCCATTGACGGCAAAGGTCCTTTTGAGGCGGAGGGCTACCGGCCCATCGAAATGCCGGCACCCGGCATCATCGAGCGTCAGCACGTCAGCCGTCCTCTGCAGACCGGTATTAAGGCAATTGACTCTATGATCCCCATTGGCCGTGGCCAGCGTGAGCTGATCATCGGAGACCGCCAAACCGGTAAGACCACCATCGCCACCGATACCATCCTGAACCAAAAGGGCAAGGATGTGATCTGTATTTATGTGGCCATCGGTCAGAAGCGGTCTACCGTGGCTCAGGTGGTGGAGAATTTGTCTGCCGGCGGCGCAATGGACTATACCATCGTGGTTTCCGCAACTGCCTCGGAGCTGGCTCCTATGCAGTATATCGCGCCCTATACAGGCTGTACCATTGGTGAGCACCTGATGCACCAGGGCAAGGATGTGCTGGTGATCTATGATGATCTGAGTAAGCATGCCGTGGCCTACCGTGCCATTTCGCTGCTGATCCGCCGGCCTCCCGGACGGGAAGCCTACCCCGGCGACGTTTTTTACCTCCATTCCCGCCTTTTGGAGCGCGCGGCCCAGCTTTCGGATGACTTGGGCGGCGGCAGTCTGACGGCCCTTCCCATCATTGAGACCCA
>JAFSET010000025.1 GCA_017435615.1 Oscillospiraceae bacterium
CTCTGCAAACCCCTCAGTCACCTGCGGTGACAGCTCCCCTACAAGGGGAGCCTTTGTCTCTTTCTTAACAATGACACCACTGGGAGGTTTCACGATAACTGCGGGACGGGGAACCCGTCCCCTACCTGTATATAGTAATTGTAGGGCAGGGGCTTGCTCCTGCCGCTATCATTATACACGAATCAAACGGCGGGAGCAAGCCCCCGCCCTACGATTCTTTACTCTGTTTAAATTCTAATCGCAGGCGGCAGGAGCAAGCCCCTGCCCTACGAGGATGCGAAAACGGGATCTCACAAGACGTGAGATCCCATTTGGGGGTTATTGGGGGCCGTTGATAATTAGTTCGTCCATGCCGTTTTCGCCGGGAACAAACCGGGCCGTATTCAGGCATACTCTTCTCGGCCTAAAGCATTCATAGCTATCGTGGCAATGGTAGGCGCAGATCAGGACCTTGCCGTCCCTGGAGGTGGTAAAGCTATGGTGGCCTACGCCGCAAAAGCGTTCGTTCTTATGCAAAATCGGATTGCCTTTGAACTTTTCAAAAGGCCCCACAGGACTTTGGGACATAGCAACGCCCACCGCGTAATCCCGGCATCTTGTATGGTTTGCCGAATAAGTCAGGTAATAGATCCCCTTATGCTTCAGCACAAAGGGACCTTCCGCCACCAGGCAATCCCGGGTTTCCCACGGTTCCTCCGCTTTGATCAGGCAATCTTCATACAGCACATCGATGCTCAGCAGATCCTCCGACAGCTTTGCCACATAAATTTGATTGCCGTTATGCAGCCGCACATAGTACAGGTACACGGTACCGTCATCGTCCACAAACATATGGCCGTCAATGGCTTTCTCCGCATACAGCCACTTTTTCTCCGTCTGCCGGAAGGGTCCCAGGGGGCTGTCCGCCACGGCCATGCCGATATGCTCCTCGGCAGAATAGACCATATAGAATTTGCCGTTTCTATACAATACCTCCGGGGCCCAAAACCATTTATCCCCCATCACATCGGTACTGCTCAGGCACAAACCCATATTTTCCCAGCTTTGCAGGTCCTGCGATCGGTACACATAGTAGCCGTCCTGCTTGTTGACGGAGGTATGGAAGGAGTGATGGTCTGTCAGCTTTTCGCTGTTTTCCACGGTGCAGTACATATAATATGTGCCATCGTGCAGCAGCACAAAGGGATCCGCGCCGGGCATTATGGGATTGGGGAAGTTATTCTCATTCATCTTCGATAGCAGCCTTTCCGGAAAAAATGGGGGCGATCACCGCCGGATCAAATTTTGCCCTGCGGTCATAGGTATACAGGCCGTTTTGCTCCTGCTCCACATCGGTAAGCTGGGTATAGCAGAAGCCAAACAGACAGGGGTTATTCAAAATAGCGTCAGTCAGGTCCTTCAGCCGTTCCAGGAATTCTTCCCGGGAGGCCGGCGCGTTGCCGTAGCCCCAGCCGGAAGGATCCTCGCTCCAGGCAATGCCGCCGTACTCGCTGACGAAGATAGGCTGCCCCACCCGGTACTTTTGGCGGCCTTCGTGCCGGTCGGTAATGGCGTCCGGAAGTGTATCATAGCACGCTGCAAAGGTTTCGGGGTTTTGATCGTAATTATGCACATCAAAAATATCCGTCATCACATGGAAGTTGCCGCTGGTATCGATACAGGGTCTGGTGGGGTCAACCGCCTTGGTCACCCGGTAGACCAGGGACAGCAGCTCGTCATACTGCTTTCTTCCATCGGTATCCCAGGTCTCATTGAAGGGGCACCAGCCTACGATGGAAGGATGGTTGCGATCCCGGTCCAGCTCCTCCAGCCATTCCGGCAGCACATTGTAAATGCAGGCGGGATCGGAATGGTCCAATCCCCAGTTGGGATATTCGCCCCATACCAGATAGCCTATCCGGTCACAGTGGTACAAAAACCGCTTTTCAAATACTTTTTCGTGAAGTCTTGCGCCGTTAAAGCCCATGACGAGGGAACGCTCGATATCTCCCAGCAATTCCCTGTCACTGGGTGCGGTGTAGATTCCCTCCGGATAAAAGCCCTGGTCCAGCACCAGTCTTTGGAACACGGATTTTCCGTTGATCCGGAAGTGATAGCCGTCAAGCTGCACACTGCGCATACCGAAATAGCTGTCTACCTCGTCCTGCCCATAGGAAAGCTTCAGGTCATACAGCCTTCCCTGCCCCACTTCCCAAAGATGGATCTGCTTCAGCGGCAGGCTTAAGTACGCTATGCCGCCGTTGCTTGCTACCGACGCGCTGCCCATGGCCTCCCCCCGGTAGCTGGCTACGGAACGCAGCACGCCGCTGCCTTCCAGCTCCGCCGTGATCTGCAGGATGCCGTTTTCAATATCGGTGTTATATTTTACTTTCCGAATATAGGCCTTGGGTACAAATTCCAGCCAAACCGTCTGCCATATGCCGGTGGTCCGGGTATAAAAGCAGCCGTAGGACCCAAACCGTTCACTTTGCTTGCCGGTGGGAATTCGTTTGTTTCTCGTGTCGTCCCGGGCATGGACAGTCAGAATATTGGTGCCGGCCTTCACATACGGGGTAATATCCAGGGCAAAGGACACATAGCCGCCCCGGTGGGTGCCGCATTTGGTGCCGTTGATGTACACAGTGGCCTCATAGTCCACAGCGCCGAAGTGCAGCAGCACATGGCCCTCCAACTGGCTTTGGATCACAGTAAAATCCCGTTTGTACCACACCGACCGCATAAAGTCTGTATACCCAATGCCGGACAGCTTGCTTTCCGGGCAGAAGGGCACCCGGATGCTTTGAGAAAAGGTTTTATCCGGGTCAAACCACCCCTGTTCCTCGCCGCTGTTTGGGTGGTCGATCTCAAATTGCCACTGTCCGTTTAAATTCTCCCAATTGCGCCGCATAAATTGCGGATCGGGATGCTCCGGTCTGTCAATGATCATAAAAAGCTCCTTATATCTGGGATGAAAGGGGATCTCACGATCCGTGAAATCCCCTTTTTGTTGTTTTGCTTACACCGTTTTAGGTACGTAGATAATAAACGAAGCCAACAGCGCATCGATCTCGGAATCTTCCAAAGACGCTACAGGAATGTTAAAGGCTCTGGTATCGAAGCCATCCCACCAGGTTCCATCCACAATATGCTGTTGGGCAGTGGATGTTGCACCTCTTGAACCATCACTGTTTTTTACTGTTCCGTCGATCCATCTTTCCAGACGAATATTCCGGCCCTCAGTATTGAGAATGATACTGCCTACCGGCAGCGTATCCTCCGTAAAGGTCTGCACCGTGAAGAATTTCAAAGAGTTGCTGGCAGCCTGCGTCTGTGTAGCCGGATACAGGTAGGAGTTATAGAACGCTTTTTCCACAGAAAGGTCGACTTTCTCATAGGCACTCAAAGGTACATAGATCTTAAAGCCTGCTTCTGTTTCCTCCGCAGTGACATCCAAAGATGCAACGCGGATATTAAATGCCCGCTCCGTCCAATCGCCCCACCACGCATCATTGACCATCACAAACTCGGTTGTAACGGTGGCCGGTCTGGCTACACCAGCGCCATTGACCCATCCTTCAGGACGGTAATTGTAGCCTGCATTGTTGACGATCAATGTGCCAACCGGAAGTTCTGCCTTGGAGAATACTTTGGTTGCATAGAAGGGCAGAGACGATGTAGATGCATACACCTTCTTAGGATCGCCGGAGGTATTTGTGGAATCGTACCATCCGGAAAACAGGTTAAGATCCAACTCGATGTAACAATCCTCCAGTGTGTACTGCGAATTGGTGACTGCATAAGGATTTGCCGCAGCATTTTTTGCGCTTTCGATACACAGTGCCATAACCTCTTCCGTCACACCTGCAGGGCGGTATGTCAAAGTGCTTGCATCCAGTCCGGTCAGGGCTTCTGCCCACGCGATGCCGGCAATATATCTGCCAATATCATAGGACAGGTGGTAGCCGTCTCTTGTCAGGTGATCACCCAGATAAGAGGTTCTTGCGTTCTCAATGGCTGTGCCGGAGGCAATTACAAAATCAATATCTTCGTTGGTCAAAATCTTATTCTGCACAGCAGATACGATCGCCCGGTACATGGTAGCCTGATCATTGCTGTACTTGGCAAAATCCGCATGGGTGGAATTGCTCTGATAGGCCCAGGTCATATGCCACCCCAGCTTGGCTGCGGGACGCACTTGCTTTACACCGGCAATCAGCTCCGGCAGCACATCGTATGAATCCGCATCACCGCTGTAGCCACTGACCTGCTGAAACGTGATCACGTCCCATTGGTCACTTTCCAGCGCGGCCTTTATGGACCACGCCTCTTTGGCTACCCAGTAGCCGTCCGTATTGACATAGTAGGTGTATGCAGCGTTGTTTTGCTGCATATTGCTGTAGTGTGTATTCAGGGAGCAACCGCCGATATACAGATTGCCCAGCTTGATTTTTTTAACACCCAGATCCTGCGCGATTTGATGCACATACTCCATGCCGTCTATGGAAAAGCTGTTGCCGATGGCCAGCACCTTCAGGATGTCATCCTCCACCTGTTCCCCGGCAAAACTCTGCAGGCTCAGGTCGAAGGAAACGCCCTCGTTCCAGGCCAAAAAGCCCATATTGCCGGAGGCGTACAGCTCATAGGTGCCACCCTTGGTCAGGTCCACAACAGCCAAAGCCGCTTCGCCCTGCTCCTGTCTTGCCAGGGTGTTCAGGTAGAGCGTGGCGCCCTCGACTTTCGCGTAAAAGCTGGTGCCGACCACATTGCCGTTATAGACGATGCCGCCCAGGTAATCCAGCTTAAGCTGACTGCCGTCGGTATTGTATACATTATCCAGGTAGTACACCTGAATAAAGTTCTGGTCCGATACATAGTTGATCAGATAACCGTCAACACCGTTGTTGGCTCCGGCGGTGGCTCGGAAGAACACACCGCCGGTCGCAATGACACCGGAATTGTTGGCAGCCTGGAATACAAATTCGCAATCGCCGTAAACAGCGGTATTGTCCAGGGCATAGCTGTAGCCGCTGACACGGGCTGTATTGGCATCGGTTTTGGTCCAGCCGTCAGCCTGCAGCGCTGTGCGTGTTGCGGAATTCAGAAGATTGGAGACAAGCTGCTGTGCCGCATCCGGCTGTGTTTCCGCCTGTTCCACAGCCTCGCCGGCAAAATGCTTTAGCTGCAGATCATAGGAAACGCCGTTGTTCCATGCCAGCATACCCATATGACCGGAGTCGATCAGGTCAAACTGTCCGTTATAGGTCAGGTCCACCACCGTAAGGGGTGCCAGGCACGCCTGATTTCTTTCCACGGTGGAAAGGATCAGCGTATCGCCCTCTACCTTAGCGTAGAACTGGGTGTCCAAGATACTGCCGTAGGCTCCGTAGTTGATACCGCCGATGTACTGCAGGGTATAGGTGCTGCCGTCGGTGTTATACACATTGTTTACATAGTAGACCTGCAGGTAGTTACCGGAGGATACATAGTTGATCAAATAGCCCAAAATACCGTTATTGTCAAGCTGCTTTGCCCGGAAGAAAATGCCGCCGGTGGCAATATTGCCGGTGTTGTTGGTGGCCTTGAAGACCATTTCCGTATCCGCGTACAAAGCGGTATTGTCCAGGGCATAGCTGAAGCCGCTTACATTGGCGGTATTGTCGTCTGTCTTGGTCCAGCCTTCCGCGTTGAGCTGGTCCCGTGTATCCGCGCCCAGCAGGTTCGCCACGATCTGAACGGACTTGTTGGCAATTGCCTCCAATGCCGCAGTCTCGGCAGAAATGTCGACAGACTTCAGCTCTGCCTCTGTGGTGCAGGCATTGATCTTGGCAACGGCTGCCTCATAATGGGGCTTTGCCTGCTCCCAGTTTTCGGGGGTATAAGCGGCCTGGGAATAGATACCCAAAGAAGAAAGCTTTGCCGCCTTGGCCTCTGCCAGCACAGAAGCTGCCAGTTCTTCGTCAAGTTCAGGCTGATTTTCACCCCGGATGGCACTTCTGATCACATCCGCCATAAGCTGATAGCCGGCTGCGGAGGGATGCAGACCGTCAATAAACAATCCGGCGTCGGTGCTCAGAGGATCCGTTTTGTCGGTGCAGAACAGATACTCTGTCTCAGCGTAGTACATCCAGTCGTAGCTGGCTGCCAGGTTGCGCATCAACGCATTGATCTGGGAAATGGCATCGGTAATGGTCGACCGGCTGGGACAGTGGCTGACGGAAACCAGCACCACTTCAAATTCAGGCAGCGCGGCCTTGATCTGCAGCAGCGCCTTTTCCATAGAGTCCACAACCGCCTTGGGCGTGGTACCGCCGGTCAGATCGTTGATGCCGATGTTGTAAATACCCAGCTTTGGCTCATAGGAGATCACTTCGTCCGCCAGCACCTCCCAATGCGCTGCCACAGAGCCGCCGATACCAATGTCGTCGATATCGGTATACTCCGGGAAGTAGGCCTTGTAATCCAGCCACATTTCGGTGTAGGAGTGGCCGAAGATCAGTGTTTCTGCCTTGCGCAGTGCCACATTGTCCGTAACGGTCACATCCGTGATATCCGTGCCGGCATTGGCGGCATAGAAGCCAAAGTGGCTGCCGGTCAGGGGTGCCTCGTCCTCACAGACCGCGTAGCAGTTGACGGTGCCGAAGCGGTTGTAGTAGTAGCAGGCAACGGTATTGCCGTTTTTGACTACCTCCAGGCGGTTATACTTGGTGTAGTTGTGACCTGCGGACAGATAGCCTCTGTCCAGCACAGTCTGCACGCCGTCTTCCACCTTCACCAACTCCACGGTCTGATTGTTGCACAGGCGGAACAGGTAGTAATTTTGGCCCTCTGCGTCAGAGCCGAACACGATACCGGCCTGATACTTGCCGGCAGTGTTAAAGGAGGCTGCCAAAGTGCCGTTTTGGAAGGTGGCGCTGCTGTGCAGAGCCAGGGTATCGTTTTGGGTGGTCCGGATGCCGTTGCAGTAAGCAGAGTGATAAAGCTGCAGACCGGAGGTATCACCACTGTCAAAGCTGTAGGCGATCTGCTTTTCACCGGCAGTCACGCAGAAGTTATCAAAGGAAACATCGTTATATTGGCTGCGCAGGCCCACCTGACCCTCTGCCAGGTCATAGCCGCCGGCATAGGTGTAGGTAACCGATGCGCTCTTGGAGGGATCGCTGATCAAAGATACAGTCACTGTCAACTCGTTTCCCGCCACACAAACCTGCAGGTTCACAGGCTCTGCGGTATTATCGGTAAACAGGGCGGCCGCACCCTCGATCACAAACCGGCTGTACTCCTTCCACGCCGGGAAGCTGCCGATGACAATGTCCAAACGGTTGGCGCTGGCATCGAAGTGGGATTCCAGCATCACCACCGCCGCGTTGATGGCATCCTGAGGCGCGTGAGCATTGGCTGCGCCCAGATAGATACCGGAATTGAACTTGTTGTCTGTGCCGGGATAGATATCCACGGAAACGGTCTTGTCGCCGCCCAGGCCCTGGGTCAGGATCACTTTGCCTTCGCCGTTGCCCGCAGCAGCCAGCTTTCCGTCCTGCACGGCAATGCCGCTGCCGGTCACAGTGTCAAAGGCACCGGACACAGCATCATAAGAAACCGTCACATCTCCATCATCACCAATGGCGCTGACATACCGCACAGCCGCTGCATGATAGCCGTACAGGGCGTTCAGCAGTGCCTTCAGGGAGGCGCTTCCGTTTTGGCTCATACGGATGATGTAATTTAAGGGGCTGTAGGATACGCTTAAAGCTTCCTCGCCCTTGG
The DNA here is from genome assembly GCA_017435615.1 of Oscillospiraceae bacterium. GTDB lineage: Bacteria > Bacillota > Clostridia > Oscillospirales > Oscillospiraceae > Faecousia. The sequence continues at coordinate 7,744 of JAFSET010000025.1, forward strand.
TTGCCGTCAGGGTGATCAGCTCACTGTACTGCTGAGGATTGATACCGGCAACCTCTACATAGTACATGCCGTCCTTTTGGACCGGCTCATAGCCGCCGAAGCTGACGCCTTCCACAGAGCCGGTGAAATAGAACCGCACCGCGATCTTATTCTTGAATACCAGGGACGCGCCGTAGAACCGCAGGCCGCTGACACTGCCGCTTACAGACAGGCTGTCATACTCGGTGGGCAGTGCGGTTTCTGCCAGCTCATAGCCGGCATTGGCCAGGTCATCGGTATTCACATCAAAGTGAAGCTGTGCCTTCGCGCCGTAGTTCAGCATCCACTTGACCAGGGTCTTAGTCTTTTCCGGATAGTTCCCTTCCAGCAAAGCCTGCGCGTAGCTGCGCACGCTGTAGGTATTTTCCAGGGTCACAACGCCGCTGTTTACAAACCGGACCTGAATTTGCTCTGTCATCTGCGCCGCCGCCAAATTCACGGTAAGGGTATACTTGCCGTTTTCATCCGCGGTCATAGCGCTCAGGTCATAGCTGACCGTCTCGCCGTTAAAGGTCACATTTACAGTGGTTGCCTTGTCGGCCTCCACAACGAAATTCATTGCCAGGTCATCACTCAGGAAGACCTGCTGGCTCAGGGCCGCAACATACCGCTTTGCGGTGTACACGCCGTTTTCAGCCGTTACCACATAGGTCTTGCCGTTAGCCTGGGTCAGGCTTTCCACGCTGCCGGTAACCGCTGCGCTGCCGCCGTTTCCAAAAGAATCGGTGGCGGTGTCGATCAGCTTCAGGCTATAGCCCGCTTCTACCGTCACATTGGACAGCTCGCAGCCGGCCAGGTCGATGGTCACATCCTTGCTGATGACAATTGCCTCGTCTGTGGACTGCAGAAGCTCCACGATCTGCCCATCGGCAGCAGCAACGGCTGCGCTGACGCTGGTGTAGCTTTCTGTGCCCACCACTGCATAATCCTCGTGCTCCTGCTTGGGCAGAGTCAGGGTGAAGTTACTGTTTGCATCGTACATATCCCGGTCAGTGGAATAGTAGGACACATCGCACTGAGTGCCGTCCGCATTGAACCGCAGCAGGCCGATCATACCCACATGCTTATAGCCCTCGTTGCCGGTATCGGTGACCTGGGCATCCATCAGCATCTGATGGACATCGTTGCCGTTGACACCCTTATCCGTTCTTCTGACCACGCTGGTATGCCATACGTGACCGGAGAAGGTCATAATGATATTTTCGTGCTTGCTGACAAAGTCATTCCACACATGAGGCTGATCCAGGTTGCCGTAGGAGCCCACATAGCTATGGGTGATCACGATCACCTGATGGTTGGGATGAGCTGCCACGACCTCGTTGGCCCACGCCAGCACATCGGCCTGGGGCACATACTCCAGGGCAATGACCATATACTGGTTGCCGTTTACCTCAAAGCTCTGCCACTGGTTGACACAGTTTTCTTCATCGAAGAAGCCGCAGCCTGTGGCATAGTTTTCAAACAGGCTTACAGGGAAGTACTCATTCATCAGGGTAAGCTGCTCACGCACACCGTAGCCCTGATCCCAACCGGAGTTGGTATCGTAGTCGTGGTTGCCGGGGGCGGCAATAAAGGGCAGATCCTCCGGCAGCAGCTCCCACGCTGCCTTGTTGTTCTCCCACTGGGTGATATTGCCGCAGTTGTCGGCCATATCGCCCACATTCATGACGATCTGAATGTTCTCTTTTTCCCGGTTGTCCGCGATCCACTGATACATAGCCATCAGCTTCTCGGGATAGTAATTGTTCAGGATCTGCTGGTCCGGGATCACCACCATGGAATAAGCACCGGGCTCATGGGTCTGGGTCTGCAGATCAAGCTGTGCATCATAAGGTGCAACAGAATTGCTGTTGCCGGACAGCTCCGCATACACGCCGTCCACCTGCTCCGCCAGGGGCGCGTTGAACAGCAGGCCCTCCCGGGGTGCTTCATACTGGGTCATCATGCTCTGGGCAACTTCTGCTGCGGTCAGGGCACGGTCCCACAGTCTGACATCGGCAATATGGCCGATAAACTTATTCTTGGCATCGTCGGAGGATTCCAGGCTGCCGATGGCAAAGGTGTTGCCGGGAACGATGGAATCCGGAACGGTAATGGCTTCCAGTCCCGCATCGGTCCAGGTGCAGACCGCCTGGCCGTTGAGATAGCACACCACCGTATCGGCTGCCACATCACAGGTATAGGCCACATGGGTCCACTTGCCGGTGCGGATATCCGTATCCACGTCAAAATTTCTGGTGGTGACCGTCAGGTCCGCGTTTTCCGTTTTGTAGCTCAGCCGCAGCTTGCCGCCGGCGGTCATCAGCATTGCCACGGAGGGCGCGCGGCTGGCGTTGCCCACAATGTAACCCACCGCACTGTCGTGGACGCCCTGGGGCGCATTGACCCAGGCTTCCACTGTGTAGGGAGCAGTTTCCAGGTCCTGCGTCAGCTTCCAGGGCCGCAGACTGCTCTGGCAGAACAAAGAGCCGTCGTTGACATAGACTGTCTGCTGCTCAGGAGCCGGCTGCTCCACAGGCTCTTTGTAGGTGATCACCAGGTTGTCGTAGCCCAGATCGATAAACTGGTTGCGCAGGCCGATCTGGCCCTGAAGCTGCTCTGCTTCCATTGTCCAGGTCTTCTGCACAAACCGATTGGGATTGTTTTGCAGGCTCAGCGTGGCGGTCATAGTGGCCTCGCCAAACTCCAGCTTCAGCGTCAGGGGCTGCTTCACACCGCCGGCATACAGGGCGTTGCGATTGCCGGTTTCGGAAACCAGCCGGGAGCCTGCTACTTCACCGGCCCAGCCCTGGGCAAACTTACCCAGCCACAGGTCGATCCGGTTGGGCGCATCGTCCCAGCCGGAGAACATGGATTCCACCATGACCGCAATGGCGTCGGCCTTATCCTGATCTGCCAGCACATTCTTCGCGCCCACATATACACCTGCGTTCATCAGGCCGGAGGGGCCGGGAATGATATCCACGGACATGGCTGCGATATTGGCCATATCCTCCGCAAAGATGGCCTTCATTTCGCCGTTTCCGCCGGTGGACTTGAGCATACCGTCAGCAACGGTAAAGCTGTGATTGCCGTTTGTATAGAAGATGAAATCCTCAGCCTGGGCAGCGTCAGAAAAATCCCACAGCCTGGAATTTTCCGGCAGGGTCTGCTCGTAGGCTACCTGTATGTTATCAAAGCAGGCATCCGAAGCATTGACACGCAGGCCAAGCTGTCCTTCCAGTGCCGCGGAGTCCACCTCGTACATAAGCTGCAGATATTTATTGGGATTGCTCACCAGGCTTAAGGTCAGCAGCAAAACATCCTGACCAAAGTCCAGCTTCAGGTTCAGCGCCTGCTTGTTGCCGCCGCTGAACAGAGCATTGCTGTTGCCCGCCTCAGAAACTGTGCGGCTGAGCTCCGTCCAGCTCTGATTGAACTGCCCCTGAATGATGTCGATACGGTTAGGCGCGTCGGTCCAGCCGGTAAAATTGGACTGGATCTGAAACACCATCGCGTCAATTCCATTGACCGCACTGCCGGCATTGGCTGCGCCAACGTACACACCGGCATTGATCTGACCGGATGCGCCCGGAATGATATCCACGGAAACAGAGCGCACATTGGAAGGCGTATTGGTCAAGATCGCCTTCATTTCTCCATCTGTGCCGTTGGGTACAAGCATACCGTCAGAAACCGTAAAGCTGCTTGTGGCCGATTGGTACAGAGCAAAGTCTGCCAGTTGATTTGCCGCCGCGAAGTCCCAAAGGGCGCTCCGGGAAACAGCAGGCTCCCCTGCGGTGACTACCTGAGTCTGTGTCGCGGCTTCCTCTGCTTCTGCCGCCGCCACAGGCATAACCGGAAGAAAGCTTAAAAGCATACTCAGTGCCAGGAACAATGCAAACACTTTACGGGCACTGATGGACCAACGGTTTTTCATTGTGATACCTCCTGTGAAATAAACTTATTCTTCTTCCATACCAAAGCCACGATCGCGGCTATGGAAAGGAGCATCAACGTAAGGGAAAGCTCAGGGCGGAAGGCATCACCGGTATCCGGGGTCATGCCGGTACCGCCGGTGGTGGTACCATTGCCGCCGTCTGATCCGGGCGCTTCCGGATCGTTGGAGCCGCCGCCCTCCAGGGTCCTGACCGCAAAATTGTCGAAGGCAGCATCGTTGAAGGCTGAACGCAGGCCCACATTGTGGGTGGGCAGCTCGGTCGCGCCGTTGTAGGTATAGGTAGTGGTCACAAATTTTTCGGGGTTGCTGATAAGGCTGAGCTTGACTGTCAGCGTATTGCCATCGAGAAATACGCTTAAATTCAGCGGTTCCTTGGCACCGGCGAACAGGGCGTTGCCGTTTCCGGTCTCGGAGGTGCAGCGGTGCAGCTCCTTCCAAATGGGAAATCTGCCCACTACCAGATCGATCCGATTCACCGCGTCATCCCAGCCGGAGAAGCTGGATTCCACCATCACAACAAGACCCTTGATCCGGTCCACACCGTCTTCCACTGTGGAAGTGCCGATGTATATGCCGGAATTGATCTGGCCGCTTTCACCGGGGTAAATATCCACGCTCACCGCCTGGATGGTACTGCCGCCGTCCCGGTAGATGGCCTTGAACTCCCCTTCCTCGCCCACAGGCATCAGCTTGCCGTCACGCACGGCAAAGCCGCCCTGGGAGGAATGGTAGAAATCAAACTTTTGGGCGTCGTCCTTCTTGCCGAAATCCACCACGTCTGTGGGCTCCAGCTCCGGAATGAGGATATCCTGCTCCTTATCCTCCTGCACCTGCTCATAGACCACAAAGAAGTTGTCATAGGCAGCATTGCAGTACTGAGAACGGATACCCACATTGCCCAGGCCCAGATCCTTTGCATCCGCACACACATAGGTGGTGGTGAGGTAGCGGCTGGGATCACTTAAGAGGCTGACGGTAACTGTCAGCTTTTTGCCACGAACCGCAACGCTCAAATTGATGGGCTCCTTCACGCCGCCGGTGAACAGGTTGTTGCCCGCGCCGGTTTCGGAAACGGCTCTGTGCAGCTCCGCCCACTGGGGGAACTTGCCGATCACCAGATCCAAACGGTTGGGCGCATCCTCCCAGGCAGGCTCCTCCCCATGGGGGAAGTCGGACTCAATACCCACATACAGGCCGGTGATCTGATCCTGCCCGTGACCCACATCGGTCACATCCAGGTACAGACCGCCGCGAATTCCATCCTGGCCGGGGTAAATATCCACGCTGACATAGCTAAAGTTTGCGTTGGTATCTTTGTAGATGGCCTTGAATTCGCCGGCCTCTCCGGCAGGCACCAGCTTGCCGTCCTCAACGGCAAAGCCGCCATTGGAGGAATGGTAGAAGTGAAACTGCTCACGGCTGAGCGCGTCATCAAAGTCTACCACGTCCGTAGGCTCAGGCCGTGTGACAGGCTCGGTAGGCTCGGTGGTAGTAGGCTCCTCCGGAAGGGTGTCGTCCTCCTTATCCTGCTCTGCCTGCTCATAGACGACCGCAAAATCGTCATAAGCGGCATCGCAGAAATACGAACGGATGCCCACATTGCCCAGGCTCATATCCTGGCCGTCCTCATAGACATAGGTAGTGGTGACGGAACGGCTGGGATCGCTTAACAGGCTGACGGTAACGGTCAGCTCGTTGCCGTCCATGGCAACGCTGAGGTTCACAGGCTCCTTCACACCGCCAGTAAACAGGCTGTTGCCTGCGCCGGTCTCGGAGACCACTCTGTGCAGCTCAATCCACTGGGGGAATTTGCCGATCACCAGATCCAAACGGTTGGGAGCGTCCTCCCAGGCAGGTTCTTCCCCATGGGGGAAGTCGGATTCAATGCCTACGTACAGGGCGTTAGCCTGATCCACCGGATGGTCCACATCGGTCACATCCAGGTACAGGCCGCCACGGATGCCATCCTGACCGGGGTAAATATCCACGCTGACATAGCTGAAACTGGCATTGGTATCTTTGTAGATCGCCTTGAATTCACCGGCTTCTCCGCTGGGTACCAGCTTGCCGTCCTGAACTGCAAAGCCGCCGTTGGAGGAATGGTACAAATTAAACTTTTCGCCGCTGTCTGCGTTTTCAAAATCTACCGTATCGGTAGGTGCAGGACGGGTCACGGGCTCAGTCGGTTCTGTGGTGGGTTCTTCCGGGATAATATCGTCCGGGTCTTTATCCTGCTCCACCTGCTCATAGATCACAGCAAAGTTGTCGTAAGCCGCATCGCAGTGCGCAGAACGGATGCCCACATTACCTAAAGAAATGTCCTGTCCCTCTGCGTAAATATATGTAGTCGTCACATAACGGGCAGGATCGCTGATCAGCCGAACAGTGATGGTCAGTTCATTGCCGTTGATGGCTACGCTCAAGTTCACCGGCTCTTTCACGCCATTGGCAAACAGATTATTGCCGATGCCTGTTTCGGAAACCGCTCTGTGCAGCTCCTGCCACTGGGGGAACTTGCCCACCACCAAATCCAAACGGTTGGGGGCATCTTCCCAATATGCCTCACCCTCGTGGGGGAAATTGGACTCAATACCGATATACAGACCGGTAATTTCGTCAATGGCGTGTCCGGCATTAACACCGTCAATATACAGACCGCCGTTAATGCCCTTTTCGCCGGGATAAATATCCACGCTGACATAGCTGAAGCTGGCGTTGGTATCTTTGTAGATCGCCTTGAATTCACCGGCCTCTCCGGCAGGCACCAATTTACCGTCCTGCACCGCAAAGCCGCCATTGGAAGAATGATAGAAGCTGAACTTTCCGCTGCTGTCCGTATTTTCAAAATCCACCAGGTCCGTAGGCTCAGGCCGTGTGACAGGCTCGGTAGGCTCGGTGGTAGGCTCCTCCGGAAGGGTGTCGTCCTCCTTATCCTGCTCTGCCTGCGTATAGATCACCGCAAAGTTATCGTAAGATGCATCACTGTGATTGGAACGGATACCCACATTACCTAAAGAAATGTCCTGTCCCTCTGCGTAAATATATGTAGTCGTCACATAACGGGCAGGATCGCTGATCAACCGAACAGTGATGGTCAGTTCATTGCCGTTGATGGCTACGCTCAAGTTCACCGGTTCTTTCACGCCGCCGGTAAACAGATTATTTCCGATGCCTGTTTCGGAAACCGCTCTGTGCAGCTCCTGCCACTGGGGGAACTTGCCCACTACCAAATCCAAACGGTTGGGGGCATCCGGCCAGAAAGGCTCGTTGCCATGGGGGAAATCGGACTCAATGCCCACATACAGGGCATTTACCTGATCAATAGGATGGTCCGCACTTGTCACATCCAGGTACAGGCCGCCATTGATCCCCTTTGCATTGGGATAAATATCCATGCTCACATAGCTGAAGCTGGCGTTGGTATCCTTATAGATAGCCTTAAACTCGCCCGCATCGCCTACAGGTACTAATTTTCCGTCCTGCACCGCAAATCCGCCATTTGACGAATGATAGAAGCTGAACTTTCCGCTGCTGTCCGTATTTTCAAAATCCACCAAATCCGTAGGCTCCAGGCTCACATCCGGCTCCGTGGGTTCTTCTGTGGTGGGTTCTTCTGTGGTGGGTTCTTCTGTGGTAGGTTCTTCCGTAGTGGGTTCCTCGGTGGTAGGTTCTTCTGTGGTAGGTTCCTCGGTAGTAGGTTCTTCGGTAGTGGGTTCTTCCGGGATCTGCTCTACCGTATACCGGACCGTAAAGTTATCGTAGGCCGCGTCATGGAAGGGGGAACGAATACCCACATCTCCAGCCGACAGATCTCCCGCGCCCTGGTACACATAGCTGAAGCTGACAGACTTGCCGGGATCCCGCAGCAGGCTCAAGGTAACATTCAGCCTGTTACCGTCGATCGCCACCTTCAGTTTGAGTGCCTCTTTCACACCACCACTGAACAGGTTGTTGCGATTGCCGGTTTCGGAAATCAGTCTGTAAATCTCAGTCCACCGGGGGAAGCTGCCTACAACCAGGTCGATCCGGTTGGGGGCATCCGACCAGCCACTGTGGTTCGAGTCCACATTGATGTTCAGAGCATCGATCTGATCCACCGGATTACCGGGGTTCTTGGCGTTGATATACAAACCGCCTACCAGTGTACCGGAGGTACCAGGATGAATATCCACGGTGATCTCACGGATCTTTGCGCCCTCCGGCTTTTTGTAAATAGCCTTAAATTCGCCGCTAACACCGGAAGGTGTCAGCTTGCCGTTTGCCACGGCAAAACCGCCGCTGGAGGAGGTGTACAGGTCAAAACGATCTGCCGAAGCAGCAGCGTCAAAATCCACCGTTTCCGTCAGAGTAACGATATTTTGCTCCGGTGCTGCATGCTCATATTCTACAAGGAAATTGTCATAGCAAGCGTTATTAAACTGGGAGCGAATACCCACACTTCCGGTGGACAGATCGCCCGCGCCCTGATACACATAGGTGGAGGTGATCTTTTTACTGGGATCTCTGACCAGGCTGACGGTGCTGGTGAGCTGATTTCCATGGATGTCCACCTTCAGCAGAAGCGGCTCTTTTACGCCGCCGCTGAACAGGTTGTTGCCCGCACCGGTCTCCGAGATGATCCTTCCCAGTTCCTTCCACCCCGGGAAGCTGCCTGTGACAAGATCGATCCGGTTGGGCGCATCGGCCCAGCCGGTATGGTGGGCCTCCACGCCAACATACAGGCCATTCACCCGGTCCTGCCCATCCGCTATATCAGAAGCATTCAGGTAAAGGCCGCCAAAGATAGGCCCGTTACTGCCTACCGGGTGCAGCTCCACGCTGACGGATTTGATCTTCTTTCCGCTGCTTTTGTAGATAGCCTTGAACTCACCGGCGGTACCGGTAGGAGTCAGCTTGCCGCTTTGCACCGCAAAGCCGCCGCTGGAGGAATGATACAAATCAAATTTTTCCGCATCCGCAGCGGTATCAAAGCCGATTTGCACTACACCTGTTTGGACTTCGTCTTTTTTGACGGCTTCGGCAGATAAAGCCGAAACCGGTGACGCGCCCAGGCTCAGCACCATAGACAGCGCCATCAAAAGGGACAGCCCTCTGCGCAAAATAGGTCTGCTTGTGTTGATCTTTTCTTTCATTGTGATTCCTCCCGGTAAATAAGTGGGAACTCGCTCCCGTTCTGATATCGTTTTTATATATGCAACACGGTATCTGCGCCGGTTTTGGGCAGACACTTATGGAACATTCAAAGTTATAAGCCGCAAAGACCTGTGGCTGCGGCATCCACCCGGCCAGGTGCCGGCAGATGATTGTTTAATTCCCCCTGTTCCTCCCGGGCTCCCCCGGGAGGAACAGAATATAAAATTTATGCTTCGGGTTCGGTTTCGACCTGCTCTGCCATCAGAGCAAAATTCTTAACCTGCACACTGCCGTCCAACAGACGGATCTTCAGCGTATGGTTGCCTGCTGTCAGCGGAAGCTGACCCAGTACAAGCTGTGTCATACCCGTTTCTTCAGAAGCGGGAACAGTGAATTCATAGATGGCTGCGCCGTCTACCACGATTTCCAGCTTTGCACCTGCATTAGCGGACATATAAGCAGACAGATCATATACGCCTTCAGCATTAGCGGAAATGGCATACTTGACCCAGTCGCCGGCTGTTGCCAGCTTCAGGTCATAGCTGACAGTTGCTTCATCGTAAATGCTGCTTTCCTTTTCACCCTGACGGATGCCGTCGGTAGGCTGCGCATCTGCGAAGTAGAAACCACGGTTTTCGCCCTTGAGGTAGTGGATTGCCGGGAACGCACTGCCTGTCACCTTCACGGTATCAAAGTCGCTTGTGCCCAGCGCATCGTTGGAAAATGCTATATAGCCCCAGCTTGCAAGACCTCTTGCGCCGATCTTACCGGCAACGCCTGCATGCTCCACATCCAGCTTCCGCATCAAATCCATATACACCAGCAGACGGGATGCGCCCTGCTCGATACGCACTGTATGCAGCACATCGGCAGACAGATTTTCAATAGTCTTGCTGCCCAGCACCTGGGTCTGACCGTTGGTAATTGCAGATGCGGTCAAGGTCTTGGTTGCATCGTTCCATTCGATCTGGCAGTAATTGTTTTCATTGACATAGCCAAAAAGCATCCGGCTGGTGCCGTCTTTTACGGGAGTGAAGTTAAATTCTGCAGTATAGACTTTTCCGGAAGCCACACCACTGAAGAACACTTCACCGGAAATGTTCATATTTTCTGTGCCCCAGGATTCAAAATCCGGGCGTTCAGGCACAGGCATATCCCAATAGGTAGGACCGTTGGCCATAACACAAGCGCCATTCGTCACCAGCTTGTCCAGCATATAGCGGCGCTGAGGACCGTCAACACCCACCAGATTATGATAAGCCGCATACCAGCTATCCAGGTTAGGACCCACCACATTGGAATTATGACCCAAACCACGGAAATTGTCCGGGCCGGCTGCCATAATCAGAATATTGTCCTCAGGCTGAATGAAATCGCCCATAGGATCAGAACCGATCTGATAGGAGTAACCCACACGGTAATTATCCGCAGTTACCTTGTTGCCGGAGTAGGTCAGATACAGAATATCGCCTCTGCGGAACAGGCCAGGGCCTTCCACCCAACCGCCATTCATACTGGCAGTAAGCACCTTGTGGATATTGGTCTGGTTGGGGGGTGTCATAGTGCTTTGATCGATGGGTACAACGCGAATGCTCTTGCTCTTGGCATACAGGAAGAACAGATTGCCGTCATCGTCCAGCCACAAAGAACCGTCAATGCCGTATTCGAAATCCCCGGTAACAGCCTGGAAAGGACCGATGGGACTTTCGCTCTTGTAGATGTAGTGACCGGTGCCCTTATTGCCGGATTGGCACATATAGAACCAGCCATTATGGTAGATCACTTCGGGGGCGTAAGCCTGGGTGGCCTCTGCGGCTTCCAAAGCAAAACCCTTGTAGGTCCAGTTTACCAAATCATCGGATTCAAAGACTTTCACACCGGAGATGCCATTTTCCGCCACACCGGATGAAGGGTACATATAGTACTTTCCGTTATGGCGCAGCACAAAAGGGTCGCCAATACCGTATTCACCACCTTCGGTGTAGGTATCTACACCCCACTGACCGATAATATCCTGACCGTTGCGGTAGGTCTGGGTTTGAGCAAAGGTGTATGTTTCCTCAATACTGTCAACAGAACCGGTGTAGGAATACCGGCTCAGGGTCATACCGGTATTGAAGCCGAACACGCCGGCAGCAGCAGCGCCGGTAATATTACCCTCGCTGCTTAAAACGCACACGCCGTTCACATAGAACCGGATCTCTGGCCCGTTCTTCAAAACGCCCAATGTCACCGCTGCGCCGGAAAGATCCATTTCCTCCACAGTGGCAACAACGGCGTTATCCCAATCAAATGCGCCATCTGCATACTGCACGCAGCCCACGGTATTGGCCTGCAGCGCTTCATTCATCTGCACATAGAAGTACGCCCGGATGCCGTTTTCCTCCACATACATACCAAACTTGGGAGATTCTGCCCCAGCCTGGGCACTGTGGATCTGGAATTGACCTTCAAAATAGAACGGATCCTGGTTTAAACCGTTCACACCGGCGTGGGAATTGCCGTTTGCGCCCACCTGAATAACACCGGTGTTTGCGCCGGAATCGTTGCTCAGATCCACCTGGCCGTCAACCGGTCCGAAGAAAATATATTCGCTTACAAACCGCAATGCTGCCTCGTGGTAGCCGTACAATGCGTTCAGCAGTGCTTTCATCACGGCATTGCCCTTCTGGCTCATACGGATGATATAGTTCATCGGACTATAGGAGACAGTTAAGCTTTCTCCATCCTTTGTTGCGGTCAAATCGATCAGATTGCTGTAATCCTGGGGATTAATACCGGCAACCTCTACATAGTGCATACCGCCCTTTTCCACCGTTTCATAATCGCCGAAGCTGACGCCATCCACAGAACCGGTGAAATAGAAACGCACAGCGATCTTGTTTTTAAATACCAAAGATGCACCGTAGAAGCTCATACCGCCGATATTGCCCTCCACAACCATTTCGGGGTGCTGCGCAGGAACAGTTGTATCTTCCAGCTCATAGCCGGCATTTGCCAAACGGTCTGTGTTCACCTCAAAATACTGCTGTGCCTTTGCACCGTATTGGAGCATCCACTTCACCAGATTTTTGGTCTTTTCGGGGTAATTGCCGGAAAGTACGGCATCTGCATAGCCGCGGATCGTGTAGATCTTTTCCTGGGCAACCGTGCCGCCGTATACAAACTGAACGGTAATTTCCTCGGTCATCTGCGCAGCCGCAAGATATGCAGAAACTGTGTAGAAACCGTTTTCATCGGGGATCATAGCGTTCAGATCATAGGAAACCGTTTCACCGGCTACGATTACATTGACTACTGTGCCGGGCTCTGCCTTTACAGGGAAGCGCATTGCCAGATCGTCACCCAAAGAAACCTGCTGCATAATTTCGGTCACATAAGGACGAACTGTGTACACATTTTCTGCAGCGACGGACATATAAGCCTTGCCGTTTGCCACGCCGATGCTGTCTACTGTGCCCATGCTGATTGCAGTGCCGTAAACTGTAGCGCTGCCACCGGCCTTGCCGGAATTTGTGGTGCTGTCAGCCAGCTTCAAAACGCTGCCTTCCGGCACAACCACATTGCTCATATGATAGCCTGCCAGATCAATTGTGGCGCTGCCTCGTACGATCACAGTTTCATTGCAATTGCCCAGCAAGGTCACCGCATGCTCACCGGCCATCTGTACCGCCTGGTTGACCGTTGCATAACCCTGACCATTGACTGCTGCAACAGCATTTACGGTAAAGTTATCATAAGAAGCATTGTTGTGATGACTGCGAATACCTACCTGTCCAACAGACAGATCCCGGTCCGCCACAAAGGTAGTGCTGATGTATCTGGAAGGATCGCTCAACAGGCTAACCGTTGCTGTAACCGTATTGCCGCTGATATCTGCCCGCAACAGCAAGGGTTCCTTTACACCGCCGGAGAACAGATTGTTGCCCAGACCGGTCTCGGAAATGGTACGGCTGTACTCGATCCAACCCGGGAAATTGCCCAGCACCAGGTCGATACGGTTGGGCGCATCTTCCCAGCCGGTAAAGTGGGATTCCACACCAACATACAAAGCATTGATGCTGTCCTGAGCATTGGTGGCATCAGAAGCACCGATGTACAGACCGCCATAGATAGGGCCGTCGGTAAACTGGGGATGCAGCTCCATGCTGACAGAGTGGATCAGTTTGCCGTTTTCCTTATAAATTGCCTTGAACTCACCGGCATCACCGGTAGGAACCAGCTTGCCTTCTTCGGCTGCAAAGCCGCCGGCAGAGGTGGTATACAGATCAAAGGCATCGGTATTGTCAAAGCCGTTTACAGCAGCCTCCGCGCTGGGAGCGCAGTTGACCGCAAAGTTGTCGTACATTGCGTTGTTGTAATGGCTGCGGATACCCACCTGCCCCATAGACAGATCCCGGTCAGCAATATAAGTTGTGCTAAAGCTGATGCTGGGATCCCGCACCAGGCTCACAGTCACAACAACCATATTACCGGTAATGTCTGCCTTCAACAGTAAGGGCTCCTTGATACCGCCGGAGAACAGGTTGTTGCCCAGACCGGTTTCAGAAACCGTCCGGCTGTACTCGATCCAATTGGGGAAATTACCAAAGACCAGGTCAATACGGTTGGCCGCATCATCCCAGCCGGTAAAGTGGGATTCAATGCCAATATACAAGGCATTGATGTTATCCTGTGCATTGCCGGCGTCGGAAGCGCCGATATACAGACCGCCGTAGATGGGGCCGTCACTGTTCACGGGATGCAGCTCCACGCTGACAGAATGGACCTTGCCGGTGCCGTTATAAATTGCCTTGAACTCACCGGCATCACCGGTGGGTACCAGCTTGCCGTTTGCCGCTGTAAAGCCACCGGCAGAGGTGGAATACAGGCTGAAATCGTCTGCATTTTCAAACTTTGCCATATGACCGGGCATATCCTGCACAGCCTCTTCCACATATTCCACTGTAAAATTATCGTACATTGCGTTGTTGTACTGGCTGCGGATACCCACATCGCCCAAGGTCAGATCTGTGCCCTCCGGCAGGGTGTAGGTGGTGGTCACCTGCCTGCCGGGGTTGCTGACCAGGCTCACGGTAACTTCCATAACATTGCCGTCCAGCCGGGCGTGCAGCCGCAGAGGTTCTTTGTTGCCGGAGAACAGGTTGTTGCCCAAACCGGTTTCAGAAACGAAACGGGCGCCTACTTCGCCGCCCCAGCCCTGGGTAAACTGACCCAGGGTGATGTCCACGCGGTTAATGGCATCATCCCAGCCCGCAAAGTTGGACTCGATGCCCAAATACAGCGCGTCGATCTTATCCTGGCCATTTGCAGCATTGGCGGCATTGATATACAGACCGCCGTACACGCCGTCATTGCCTACAGGATGGATCTCCACGCTGACAGCGCGGATCGCCCGTCCATCGTCTTTATACATTGCCTTGAATTCACCGGCATCACCGGCAGGAACAAGCTTGCCATCCTGCACGGCGAAACCGCCGGCGGAGGTGGAATACAGGTCGAAGCTTGCTGCCGCTTCGGCTGTACTGAAGTCTACTGCCGCTGCAGAAGCACCGGCGGCAAACACCTGCAAAGACAACAGGGAAACCAGCATTGTCAATGCAAGCAGGACAGATATCCATCTGCCATTTGAGATTTTCATAGTATTGCCTCCTTCGAATTATTTTGTGGTAATTTTAAAATTCCTGAAGGAACAGCCTGCCTTGTTGGAGCACAGGGCCACCTGTCCGTACAAGAATGCGTTGCTGTCATAATAATCCATTACGGGGGTTTCCATATCGTCTACATAAATGAGAATATGGTTGTTTTCTGCGGTGATCCTGATCTTGTGGTACTCGCCCTGCAGCCATTCCACACCCACCAGATCCAGGTTCTCCGCGCCGTAGTTGTAGCGGCTCAGGGTCACCTGATCGTTTCGCAGGGACAGGTAGTAGCCGCAGAAGGATTCCTCCACACCGCTGTTGAGCACATGGTCCTTCGCCCGGAACATAATGCCGGCATCGTAGATGGTGGCCTCCTCCGTCATGGCAACCTCCACCTCCACGGTGAAGTCTGTCAGCTTTTCGTCACCGGCATAGGCATAGGCCACATCACCGGAACGGGCGGTATGAACGCCGTCAATGATCTTCCAGTTGCCGATATAGGACCAGCCCATTTCGTTGATCTCCGACAGGTCGTTTTCATACTGCAGCTTTGTGGGATTGGCAGGCTCAAAGGTAAAGCTTGCCACCTCCATCGTGCCCTCTATCAGTCTGAGCTTCAGGGTATGCTCCCCTGTTGTCAGCGGAATATGACCCAGCATCAGGTTGACCATTTCATCGGTATAGCCGGAGGAAGGCACCGTGTAGGTGTAAATATCCTGGCTGTCCACGATGATCTGGAAACGGGCACCGGCGGAAGCCGCCCGGATCCGGGCAGAAACGCCGTAGTAATCATCGGCGGTGACCCGCACGGCATACTTGACCCAGTCACCGACGGTATCCAGCTTCAGATTGTAGACAAAGTTGTCTTCATCATAAACCGTGTTTTCCTTCTCGCCCTGGCGGATGCCGTTTTCCGACACCGCCGCGTTTTTTATGGAGAAGCCACGGTTTTCACCCTTTAAGTAATGGACTGCCGGGAAGGAGCCCTCCAGCATTTTCACAGTGTCAAAGTCACCGGTGCCGAAGGCATCGTTGGAAAATGCCACATAGCTGACGGAGGCATCGGCACTGATGCCGATCTTTCCGGCCGCGCCGGTGTGCGCCACATCGGTTTTGCGCATAGCGTCCATATAAACCAGCAGACGTGTTGCGCCCTGCTCGATGCGCAGCGTATGCAGGACACCGGGAGCCAAAAAGTCAATGCTCTGACTGTCCAGCTCTTTGACCGTATCCCCGGATACCTCATTGACCGTCAGGGTCTTGGTCACATCGTCCCACACCGCCTCGCAGTACTTGTCCGCGCTTTCATAGCTGAATACAAGGCTTGTGGTGCTGTTTTCCGCCGGAATGAAGTTATACTCCGCGGTGAAGACCGCCTCGGTACTGCCGCTGCTGAGCAGAAGCTCTCCTTCCGCTGTCAGGCCTTCCGGGCCTCTGGTTTCAAAGTCAGGACGCTCCGGCACCGGCACTTCGGAATAAGTCGGACCGTTGGCCATCACCATGGCGCTGTTGGTCACCAGCTTATCCACCATATAACGCCGCTGCGGACCGGCGGTCGCCACCAGGTTGTGGAATGCGGTATACCAGGAATCCAGATCCGGGCCGATCACATTGGAGCTGTGACCCAGGCCGCGGAAGTTATCCGGTCCGGTTTCCAAAATGATAATGTTGTCGTCAGGCAAAATGAACAGGCCCTCCGGGTCAGTACCAAACTGGTAGGAATAGCCCACACGGTAGCTGTCACTGGTAACAGCGTTGCCTGTATAGGTCATATACAGCATATCCCCTCTGCGGAAGAAGCCGGGGCCTTCCGTCCAGCCGTTCAAGGTGCCGGCCAGCGTGGTCTCCACGCCGGGAAGCATGGTTTCCGGGTCCATGGGGGCAATGTGCATCACATTGCTCTCCGGGTACAGGAAATAGAGCTGACCGTCGTCACCGATCCAAAACGCGCCGTCGATATTCCGGCCAAAGTTGTCGGTGATCTTCTCAAAGGGACCTGTGGGACTTTGGCTTTTGAAGATGAAGTGTCCCTCGCCGTTTTTTGACTCGCACAGGTAGAACCAGCCGTTGTGGTACACCACCTCGGGGGCATAGGCAAAGTTGGCATCCTCATCCTCTACCGCAAAGCCCTCATAGGTCCAGTTTACCAGGTCATCGGAGGAGAACACCTTGATACCGGCAACACCGTTTTCCGGTGTACTGGAAGAAGGATACAGGTAGTATCTTCCGTCATAGCGCATCACAAAGGGGTCACCGATGCCGTACTCACCGCCGCCGGTATTCTCGCTTTGGCCCCACTGGCCTTCAATGGACTGGCCGTTATGATAGGTTTCGGACTGGGCAAAGGTGTATTCCAGCTCGCCTTTGTCCAGTGCGGTGTTGAAATTTCCGCCGCCCAGGCTGCATCCGGCACAGGTGGCAGCGGCTGCCGCGGCCACCGCAAAGGCTGTCAGGCGCTTTAAAATCTTACTATTCTTCATGCGCTTACCTCCTTAGCCGATCGCGGTTGCGGAAAAATAGCTGTACCAGTCCGGATCCTGGGGATCGGGACACAGATCATCGTGATGCCACTCGGTACCGGAGCCGTCTGCCTTCACGGTCACCTGACCGAAGGCAACGCCCATGAGTTTTTCCGGCTTTTCGCCGCCAAACTCGGCCCAGGGTACAAACAGCTCCACAATGTAGCCTGTTTCCGTTTTCTTCACACCGGACAAAATGTTACCGGTGACAAAATCCATGTAAACACCGGCCTTGCCCTTCCGGAACAGCATCCTGCCGGCCGCGTCCACCAAAACGGTGCGGTCCTTCAAATCCGGATCACCGCCGCTGCAGTCGTAGTCTATATAGACCTCCACAGAGCTGTTTTCAAAGGGCTTATCCCCTTGTGTCACCACATTGGCATCGGTCACATCAAAGCCAAAGTAGCAGCCCTTTTCCGTCCAGAACCAGCTTAGCTTCACCGTATCGTTGTGGAACGTGTGGCTGGCTGCATTTTTCCAGCGCTTCTCGGCGAGCGCACCGTCGAGGGTGATCTCAGGCTGCTCCACCGGGTCACCGGCCACGCCGCCAATGCTTTCCGGGGTGAAGTCACTGTACAGGTCGGGATTTTGGGGATCGGGACACAGGCCGTCATTGTGCCAGGCTGTTGCGCTCTGTCCGGGAGCCACTGTCACCTGACCCAGGGCAATGCCCATGATCTGCGGTCTGCTGCCGCCAAATTCCACCCAGGGCAGGTACAGCTCCACGGCATAGCCGCTTCCTGTCCTGCTGGCACCGGCCTGAATACGGCCTGTGCCGAAATCGATGAAGGCACCGCCCTGACCCTTCCGGAAAAGCATATTTCCGGCCGCGTCCACCAGGACTGTCCGGTCCTGACTGTCCGGCGCGCCTGCATTATAGTTGTAGTCCAAATAGACCTCGATGCTGCTGTTTTCAAAGGGCTTGGCACCGGCGGTGCTCACATTGCCGTCGGTGACGGTAAAGCCCATATAGCAGCCAAAGTCTGTCCAGAACCAGTTTACCTTTACAGTTTCATCGTGGTATGTAAATTCCGGGGTGGCGGCCCATCTGCTTTCCACCAGCCTGCCGTCCAGGGTGATCTCCGGAGCCGGAGCCGGCACCACCGCGCCGTCCACGCCGTTTTTGGTCATCCGCACATAGGTATCCGGCACCTGAGGATCCTGGCCGATGCCGCTCCAGGCGATCTTGCGGCTGTCGTCGGCATTGAGCTGGCCGTCCCAGTCCACGCTGCCAAAGCTGACACGCAAGCTTTCCGGCGCAAACTCATAGTTCAGGTCTGCCCAGGGAATAAACACTTCTATATCGTAGCCGTCATTTCGCTTCTGTGTGCCGGCGAACACATTGTTCATCACGTTGTTCCAGCCGCCGTCACCCAGACCACGCAGGACTTCGATGGTGCCGTTTACATCCACACGGACCTGCACATCGTCGGTCTGCGGCTTTTTGCCGCCGTCGGACAGGGCATCGATATAGACCTCGATAGAATCGTTCAGGAACACAGAGTTGCCCTCGGCGCACACCGCATTATCCTTCATCCTCAGGAAGAAGTAGCAGCCTGCGTCATCCATATAGGTTTTGACATCGCCACGGCCGCCATCTGCGAAGAAATAGGACAGGCGGTTTGCCCACTCCGGCTCGTCTGCCTTACCGTCCAGGGTCAGCTTGGCGCTGTTGACCTTGCGGAAATACTCGATGGCATTGCTGTCCCGGTACAGCCTCAGGTAGGTTTCCGGGGACTGCACATTCACGCCGGGCGCGCCGCGCCAAAGCTGCCGCACATTATCCCGGCAGCCAACCAAACCGAAGGCTACGCCGTAATCCACCTGGGGATAGCCGCCCATCTGCGCGTAGGGAATAAACAGCTCCACGCAGTAGCCGTTGGACGGATCCTTGGTGCCCACCGTGCCGTTGACCTTCACGGCATAGTTTTTGATCAGGTTGTCATCGTGCCATTTGCCGCCGTTGCCCCGGCGGGTCAGGCTCTTTTCATTGACATCGATAAAGATCTGCACCTGCTCGCTTTCCGGCTGGGCGCCGCCCTTGCCGCTGTAGTCCAGGTACAGCTCAAAGGAGCTGTTGTCATACACCTGGGAGCTGATGGCCCAAAGCTCCGGGTCGGACACCTGCGCACCCACGCAAAGGCCGCTTTCGCCGTAAAAAGCCTTCACGCTGGCCGAGATCTCGTCACCGAAGGAGAAGGCCTGCAGGCCCTCCCACTCTTTTTCGTCCAGCACGCCGTCCAGGGTGATCTCCGGCTTTTTATAGCCGGTCTCTACCATAAAGGGATCCACATCCGCATTGGCCACATAGTCCTCCGGCAGGGCGTTACAGCCTGCTAAGCCAAGGCAAAGCAGCAGCAATGCGATCATCAGTACTTTCATTTTTTTCATAGAACCACCTTAGCCCTTGATTCCGGACACGACCATGGAATCGACAAAATAGCGCTGGAAGCAAACATAAAGCACCAATAGCGGCAGGCAGGAGATCACGGCACCTGCCATGATCATGGGGTACTCACTGGTAGCCTCCGACATATTGCTCAAAAGCCGCAGTGCCAACTGAATGGTGTAGTTTTCCTCGCTGTCCAGGTAGATCAACGGTCCCATAAAGTCATTCCAAATGCCCATAAACCAGAAGATCACCTGCGCGGCAATGGCCGGCTTCATGGCAGGAAGCATGATCCTGCCAAAGATGGTAAACCATCCCGCGCCGTCGATCTTTGCCGCGTCGATCAGCGCATTGGGTACGCTGGTCAGGTACTGCCGGAAAAAGAACATCATCGTGATATTGCCCAGTGTGCCGGGTACGATCAGCGGAATAAAGGTATCCACCAGGCCCATATTGCCCCAAACAACATACTGGGGGATCATCGTCACCACGCCGGGGATCATCATGGAGCTGAGCAATGCCATAAACAGCAAATTCTTTTTCGGCAGATCCATCTTGGCAAAGGCAAAGGCAGCCAGTGCGGAAGAAAGTGTGCCGAACAGAAGCACGGGAATGGCAATGATCAGGCTGTTTTTAATACCGCTGAGCAGCGGAGCCACTTCCCAAACCTCCTCATAGGCATCCAGCAGGAAGGGATCCGGGATCCACTGGGGTGGGAAGATCTGGGCGTGCATCTTATCCTTGAAGGAGGTAGACAGCATCCAGATAAAGGGGAACAGCATGGTCAGGGCCACCACGGTCATCACAACATGGATCACGGCATTGGTCAGGCGCTGCTTTGTATGCACTTTCATCATCACGCCTCCTTAACCGTTTCCGTCGTAGACCCAGCTCTTGGATGTTTTGAACTGGATCAGTGTGATCACAAAGATGAAGATGGACAAAACCCAGGCAACCGCACAGGCCGCGCCCATATTGTATTCGGCAAAGCCCTTTTCCCACAGATAGTAAACCACCGTCATAGCGGAGTGCTCCGGTCCTAAGCCGGTGATGATGAACTGATCACCGAAGGCCTGCAGGCCGCCGATCACGCCGGTGATGATCACATAGAAATAAGTAGGACTCATCATAGGCAGCGTCACATAAGTCAGCTTATGCCACGCGTTGCCGCCGGAAACGTCCACCACCTCATAGTACTCCTTGGGGATATTCTGCAGTCCGGCCAGGAACAGAAGCATAGTGTTGCCCATACCTCTCCAAACGCCCAAAATGATCAGCGATATCTTGACCACATCCGGGTCACCCAGCCAATTGGGGCCTTTTACGCCGAAAAACTGCTCGATCAGCATATTCAGAACGCCGTACTCCGCATTGTAGATCCACCGCCACAGCAGCGCAATGGCCACCGTGGAGGAGACCGCAGGCAGGTACAAGATCACTCTGTATACGGTTTTGCCTACCATTCTCCGGTTCAGTGCCAGCGCGGCCATCATGGCAAACAGCATACCGATGGGAATACCCAGCATCAGATACAGCGTATTCCACAAGGACTTCCAAAACAGCGGATCGGTCAGGATCTGTTTGAAGTTTTCAAATCCGATGAAGTTTTGGGTACCCTCCAAAATATTCCAGTCCGTCAGACTCATATACAAAGAGTACGCCATGAAGAACAGAAAGAATACAATAAACTGCAGATAGATCGGCGCGATAAACAGCATGCCGGCACGGCGCTCAGACCGCTTGAGTCTATTGCCTTTTCCTTTCTTTTCCATTTTCGTCACCCCTGTTTTTGTTTATTTGCCGCTGTCCAGTCGCTCCTGCATAGCGGGCTGAATCTGCTTGAGGAACTCGGCGGCAGTCATTTCGCCGCTCCACACCTTGCTGGATTCCGCGTTGAAGTAGGAATACCAGGTGGTATTCTTGGTGAAATATACAGACTTGAACTGGCCCTTTTCAGGGTTTTCAATAATGTCCAGGAATACCTGCTTGTTGGCAGGTGCCTTGTTCATGCTCAGATAGTCATTCTTGGCCATATCGATGATGTTGGGCACAGCCTGGCCTGCCTCGTAGTTGTAGGTCTGCGCCTCGGCATCCATACTCAGGAACTCTGCCAGCTCATAGGCAAGCTGCTTTTCCTCGGAGGTCTTGGACACACACAGGGCAGCGGATGCCAGCCAGCTCACGCCCTTGCCGGTCTTATCGGAAACAGGGGTGGGCATAATGTCCCATTCAAAGCTTACGCTGTCCCAGAAGGTTGCCTGGTCCCAGGGACCCATCCAGGCCATACCCACCTTGCCGTTGACCCAACGCTGGAACCAGCCGCTGGCACTGTCCTCTTCCGGGGTGGGAGATACGCCCTCCACCAGGGCCAGATCAGCCACCCACTGCATAGCCTCGGCAAATTCCGGGGTGTCCACGGTGACCTGCGTCTTATCCTCGCTCAAATAGTCCGCGCCGTTGGACCATACCGCAGCTTCCAGAGTATAGTTGGCGGTGCCGAAGACCTTGTTGATGCCCTCGCCGTCGGTAAGCTGCTTGCAAACATCCACAAACTCTGTCCAGGTCATAGGCTCCTTGGGATCCGGCAGCGCAACGCCCTTGGCTTCAAACAGCGTCTTGTTGTAAACCATAGCCCAGGGGCCCAGGTCCTTGGGAAGGCCGTACAGATCACCGGATTCCACGCCGACCTGCTTGGAAGCCGCGTCATAGCGGAAGATGTTCAGGGACTTGTCCCAAATCTTGGTGCTTGCAGCCAGCTCGGATTGCTCCATATAGGGAGTCAGGTTCTCCAAACGGTCCGCATCGACCCAGGAGTAGAACTCATCGGAGTGGATGTAGAACACATCGGGCATCTTGTTGGCAGCCAGCAGGGAGATCAGCTTTACCAGGTAGTCCTCCTGGGTGCCGGGGATGTGCTGATAGTTGACCTTCACGCCGGGGTGGGTTTCCTCGAACTTGTCGATCATTGCGGTGAAGATCTTCTTTTCTGCCAGGGAGCCCCAGCCTGCGAAGGTGATCACCTTGTTGCCGCCCTCATTGCCGCCGCTGCTGCCGCCTTCATTGCCTGTGCTGCCACCGCCGCCGCAGGCCGTCATGCTGACCGCCAAAATCAGGGCCAGCAGCACCGATACGATTTTCTTTGCTGTTTTCATTTTGTATTCCTCCTTATATATCATCCAAAAATAGCTCTCATGATTTCAATGGGTACCTTGGGATTGCGGTCGGCATCCAGCAGACCGTTTGTCTCCTGCTGGATATCGGTAAGCTGGGTGTAGCAGAAGCCACGCACTCTTTTGTGGGAACGGATGGCCTGCATCATGCCCCGCAGGTACTCCACCATACGCTCTTCATTCTCCACATCCTGGTTGTAGCCCCAGCCGCCGTCGTTTTTCAGCTTCACGCCGCCCATCTCCGTAATCAGAATGGGACTGCCGTTGTATGCTTCCCCACGGGCATAGACCGGCTTGAAGTTGACGCTGCCGCGCATCGTTTCTTCAATATCACCGTAACGGTCGGCAAAATTGGTCGGTGTGATATCGTAATCGTGGATGCCGCAGAAGTCCGTCAGGCCGATCTGCTCCCAGCCGTCGTTGGAGCCGATCAGACGGGTGTCATCCAGGGATTTGATCAGGTAGTAAACACCCTTGACAAAAGCCTTCTGCTTAGGATCGCCGACGATCTGATGCACGCCCCAGCTCTCATTGAAGGGGATCCAGGTCATAATACAGGGGTGGTTATAATCCCGCTTGATAAAGGCCTGCAGCTCGTTCATCAACATTCTCTGGCCTTCGGGGGTAAAATCGTAGTTGCTGGGCAGCTCGCCCCAGATCAAAAGTCCCAGCTTATCCGCCCAGTAGTAGTACCGGGGGTCCTCGATCTTCTGATGCTTTCTGGCACCGTTGAAGCCCATGGCCTTCGCCAGCTCCACATCCTTACGGATATCCTCATCGGAGGGGGCAGTCATCAGGCCCTTGGGCCAATAGCCCTGATCCAGCACCAAACGCTGATACAGCAGGGTGTTGTTCAGGAAAATGCGCTCACCGCACACATGGATCTTGCGCATACCGAAATATGTATTGACCGTATCCAAAACCTGTCCGTCCCGGATGAGCCTGACCTCCACATCCAGCAGCGTGGGGAACTCCGGCGTCCAGTACAGGTCCCAAATGGCGTTCACGCCGTTTTCCCGGAAGCCGAAGCTGCAGCAGGTCCGTCTGTCACCGGCGCAGACCGTCATCGTGCCAAGCACTTCCCCGTCCTTACGGATGGTCAGGGCAATGTCCGCCGCCTGCTCCTTCCGGGTACGGATCTCGAAGTGAGCCCGGTTCTGATCCAGGTCCGGGGTGATCCGGATGTCGGTAATATAGTCACGGCCGGTAAACTCCAGCCAAACGCTCTGCCAAATGCCGGTGGTATTTCTGTAGAAGCAGGTCCTGGGCTCTCTGCCCCATACCTGCTTGCCTCTTGGCACTTCCTGGGCGTAGCTGTCTTCCGCCTTCACCACCAGCACATTTTCGCCCTTTTTCAGCAGCCCGCCGATCTCAAAATAAAAGGGCGTGAAGCCGCCTTCATGGCAGCCTGCATACGTTCCGTTGACCCAGACCCTGGCCACATGGTCCACAGCACCGAAGTGCAGCAGCACAGAGCCGGAAAGCTCTGCCTCCTCCACGGTAAAGCTGCGCCGGTACCAAACACTTTTGGACGGCTCGTCCGTATTGATGCCGCTCAGCTCCGACTCGTAGCAAAAGGGCACCTGAATGGTCCTGTCAAATTTGACCCCATCCACGCCGCCTCTTTGAAACTGATCCTCCGGATCAAAAGCAAAATCCCACTGGCCGTTTAAGATCCGCCAGTTGTTTCTGGCAAAGGCAGGATTGGGAAGCTCTGACCGCATAATCGTCTGTGCTTTCATGTTATTCCTCCATTTTCTTATCCTTATATGATAACTTGCAAATAATATTTTGTTGGTAGTTTCCGAAGCACTCCCCAAACAGGTTCATACCCCCTAAATTGACCGCATCCGGCTTTATGCCCACGCGCAGGGTGAAATACGCGCCTTCATCGATGTGCAGATCGCCGATCTTCACCGAAGATGCCTTGTTTTCATCCAGGTAGGCACCGTGCTGATTGATACGGATGGTTTTCAGCAGGCCGTACTGGGTGGACATATCCGGCCACCAGTCCGGATTGAGCAGACCGTGATGGCCGCCGAAATCTCCCGGTGAGGTCCAGGTGCAGATCTCCTTCGCGTTGACCCAGAAGGTAATGTCCGACTTCCAGTCCAGCCGGAAGTTGGGTGCCTCCGAGCACAGCTCCATACTGAAGCTCAGGCCCACCGGCTCTTTATCCCTCAGCACATAATTGGGGATCTTATACTCAAGGTATCCGGCGCTGAACCAAATGATCTGTGCGGCAATCCTTTCCGGAGAGAAAAAGACACTGGGTACATCCTCCGACGCGATGATATTCTTGTCCGTGGCAATGCCGCAGCTTGGCACAGCCTCGCAGTCGGTGAAGCTTCCGATGGGGATATTCAGCACCGAGGTCATAATTTCATCCGAATCGTATTCCGGAACATAGCTGATATTGATCTCATCCAGCTTGCGGCTGATGATTTTGGACGCACCGTGCTGGGCGGATTTGCTCTGCACACGCACCAGGTCTGCCGCCTGCAGATGATTGACATGGAAAGCGGCCGTGGAGGTAGGAATGTTCAACACCCGCGCAATTTCCGTCACACTGTAGCTGTTTCGGTTGACCAGACGCAGAATATCCCTGCGCACCTTCGATGACATTGCGGCCATGATCTTATCCATACGCTCTTCGTCATAGATCGACAGATGCATATATCTCGGCATAATCACCCTCCTTTTGGATTGTTACAATGAAAGTTGTAAAGGTCCCTTCCCTCGTTACAACTTTGATTGTAAGTATTGCACAAATTTAAACTATCTTTTTTGTGCATATTTGTATATTAACACAACCCATTTCTCCTGTCAACAAAAACAGGAAGGTAATTATGCCCAAAAATATGCTGTAAATTTTGTAACCCCCTTCGATCAACCTTCCCCGGTTCAGAAGTATTCCCCTCCCCGTCGTCCTGTTCGGGCCAATATGCGAAACAACCTTGTTCCGGAGGTCGGTCCCCACAGGTAACGGATTATGATGCGTTGCATTTTGATTTTATCCGTGATATACTTCACGCAAAGGTTATTGGGAGGGTTTCTATGTATATCGGTGTGGACTTGGGCAGCACCAATATGAAAGCTGCCATTTATGACGGGCAAATGCGTTTGGTGGACCGCAGAAGCAAGCCGGTCCGCTATATCCGGGAGCAGGGCTTTGTGGAATTTAACGCCCCGGACTATTTTGACGGACTGACGGCGCTGCTTAGCGAAATGCTGACAGAAAACGGCATACAAAAGGTCCGGCAAATTGCCTTCACCGGCCAGGCGGAGTCCCTGGTGGTGCTGGGCAGGGACGGCCAGCCCCTGATGAACGCCATCTCCTGGATGGACGAGCGTTCCCTGGAGGAATGTGCGGTGCTCAGTAAGCAATTCCCTCCCCAGGTCTGTGAGGCGGTCACCGGGCAGCTTGCGGTGCTGCCTACCTGGCCGGCCACCAAGATCCTGTGGCTGAAAAACCACCGGCCGGAGATATTTCAAAACGCCGCCTGCTATATGCTTTTGAAGGACTACATCATCTACCGGCTCACCGGCAGGCGACAGGCGGATATGTCCATTGCCACCTTCTCCTTTTATTTTGACATCTACAACAAAACCTACTGGGCCGATATGCTCCGGGCCATCGGCATTACCGAGCAGCAGCTTCCCCCGCTGGCAGAGCCCTGCACCGTAGCAGGACCTTTGCTGCCGGAGATTTGTGACCGGCTGGGTCTTACCGGGCCGGCATTGGTCAACATCGGAACACTGGACCACTTTGCCGGTATGATCGGCACCGGCAACACCGGGATGGGAGGCATCACCCTGTCCACCGGTACGGTGATGGCCCTGACGGCCATGGCAGGCCCCGATACACCGAAAAATGCCGGCATTGCCATGCACTACGGCTTTTTCCCCAACACCTACGTGATGCTGCCTGTGGCGGAAAGCGGCGGTGTCAGCTTAGAGTGGTTCCGCAGGACCTGTATGGCCGGCACAGACTACGATACCATCAACCGCCGGCTCACCCAGCGGCCTGAAAATGACCTTTTGTTCCTGCCCTACCTGGTGGGCACCAATGCCCCGGAATTCGACGCCAACGCCACCGGCGCATTTTGGGGTCTGCGGCAGGAGCACGATGCCATCGATATGGCCGGTGCGGTGATGGAGGGTGTCAGCTTTGTGCTGCGGAAAAACTGCGATCACATCCAGAAAAACGGCGTAACGCCCACCGCCATTATTGCCACCGGCGGCGGTGCGAAAAGCCCCTTCTGGTGTCAGCTTCACGCCGACTGCACCGGCATCCCGGTGCGAATTCCGACGGAAAAAGAGGCTGCCTGCTTAGGTGCGGCTATGATCGCCGCGGTCAGTGACGGTGTGTTTGCCGACTATGCCGAAGCGGCAAAGCTTTGCGTCAGCTTCACGAAGGAATATACCCCCAGCGTCACAGCCCGCCGGGAACAAAAATACAAGCGGTTTCTTGCTCTGTATGACGCAGCTTTAACAATCGGAAATATATAAAAAAAGGGAGTGCTGCTTTTCTTGCAGCACTCCCTAAAACTATATGTTTGCCTATACACTCTGCCCATCGTGTTAATATTAAAACTTTATGTATAAAACCCTCTCCGTCAGCCCATTCGGGCTGCCACCTCTCCCAAAGGGAGAGGGTGATGACCTTGCGGAAACCTAAACACGCTCCCCCTTTGGGGGTAAGCGAAGCGCAGTCGCAGTAGTGAATGACAGCCCGGTGGGCTGTCAGAGCTGCGACGGGGTGCTCCGCAGAGCACTGGCAAAAATCTTTGATTTTTGACTGAGAGGGCAATATAACGAAAAGATTTCGTGTTAACAACGTACTACGCCTTAGCTTCCGCTTTTTTCCGTCTGGGTACCAAAGTAAAAGGCAATGACGGTGGACACCACGATCATCACATTATCCGACGTGATCCTGCCGGTGAGCGCCAGCCAGGCAAACACCGTGATCACCACCATAGTGACGATGGTTTTCACTTTGATCAGATTGGCAATGTTCTTCAAAAACTCACTCATGAGACCCTCCTTGTATTTTTCAAGTCGCGGATATCGTGCTCGGCCTCATCCATACGCCCCTCCAGCTTGAAGGTGCGTTCGATCAGGCTATTGTGCTTGTTGACCTTCTCCTCCAACTGGGCCAGCCGGTACTGAGTCAGCTTCTGTGCGGTGAGCACGCCAAAGAGAGACCCTAAAAGCGTGCCTGCAAAGCCCAGCAGGGCAACAATGATGGCATCTGTCATTTCACGCCGCCCCCTTATGCAGCGCCCAGAAGGCTTTTCATAGTCTCAGGACCGGCTTTGCCGTCCACCTGGAGCTTGTTTTTCTTTTGATAGTTGGTCACCGCCGTCTGGGTGGCTGCGCCGAAGTTGCCGTCTGCGCCCCAGGTGCCACAGGGACATTTGTTGCCGATCAAAAGGATCTGCAAGGCCTTAACATCCGCACCCTTGCAGCCGTTTTTCAGTACTCTCATTTCCAAAGTAAAATCCCCCTTTTTCGTTGTTGCCGGTTCTTCCGGCTGAGCATCATAGGCAGGCCGTCCGTAGCCATAGATGCGGTTATAAGACAAAGCATACTGCTTCTTGTACACACCGCCGCCGTTGCCTACCACACCGGCCTGAGGGGAAGTGTTTCCCTCCACGGTGTAAACATAGAGCTTGTCCACCTTGTAGACGACGCCGGTATGGGCCACATCCCCGGCACTGTCTAAGAAAAAGATCTGATCGCCGGGTTTGGGACTGTGCTTATGGAACTGTCCCTTTGCTTTGTAGTAGTTGGCAGAATATCCGCAGCCTGCCCCCAGGGACTTATCCGGCTGGCACAATAGCTTTTTCGCAGCTTTTACGCCGAACGCCTGCACAAACAGCCAGTCCACGAATACATCACACCAGGCAAAGCCGTTCTTTTTGCCGTTGTAGAAATTGGGGAGCGCATCCAGGTCCCGGGCGTACTTTGTAAAGTTGCCGCTGCCGGCATTGGCCTTCTTGCTGTCAAGCTGGCTTGCAGACTTTTTTTCCAGGTAGCCCACCTCTGCCAACGCAAGCTCGATCACTTCTTTTGCCGCACGCATTGCTTATTCCTCCTCATATTCCGCCTGAAGCATCTTAGCCTCAGCGTCTGTGATCTCACGCCAGTTTTCCGGACTGTCCGCCGCGCCGAGAAAAACCTCCCTGCCAAAGGACCTTCCGTTGTACAACATCATTCCCTCCGCGGCTGTTAATTTCCGCAGCTCAATGGTTTCCTGCTTCATGCACATTCTCTCCTTATGCCAATATAATTGTCCAGTTTGGTCTTTTGGCGACCAGCGTATTCCACCCATCGTCGTCAAACCCACGGCTGACTGCATCTTTGCTGAAGGACGCAGTCAGTCCGGATGCGGTGGTGGATAACGCGTTTATCACACTTTCTATGCTGTTTTTTGTCAAAGGTGACCAGTATAATTCAATGGATTTGCCGATCGTTCCCTCCACGGTGATATTTTGAAGATATAAGGCGGCTTGAAACGTGCTCAGTACAAACGGCGTGGTCTCGGAAACGATCAGCTTGTCGATGGTAACGGCACGGCAGCCGGAGCTGAAGGTGTTGGCCATTGTTTGGGATGACCGCAGATCCAGGGTCGGAATATGCTTGATCCGGGCGCTCATAAAGCTCTGTAAAAAGCTTTTACATTCGGAGGTATCCAGGGTCACGCCTTGGGCGTCCAACTTATCCTTCAGGTTCGTTATCTCCGTGTTTACGAACATATAGTCCATAGTGAGCGGCTTCATCGTGTACTTGGGTCTGAACGCATCGTCCTTCCACTTCCGGGAGAAGGCATGCACATAATCGGTTCTTGCCCCGTTATCCTGATAGCTGTCCCAAAAGCGGTCATATTCCGCCTGTTTGCCGGCATCATAAACCTTCTGCTGGTTTTGGGCCAGGGTTGTCAGCTTTTCCGCAATGCTCATACCGCATCACCGCCTATCAAGTCTTCCTGAATGGAAATGATGCTGTCCAGGGCGGTTTCGATATTGCCAACGGTGTCTTCCAGCACATCGTTGGTAACATAGCCGGCATCGTTTGTAAAGCTGCTGACGGTTGTGGGCAGATCCCCCCGGGACAAATACCAATATGTGGGAATGACCTTCACGCCGATGTGAGGATCTTCATAAAAAGAAACAACAAAATCAAATCCTTCCTTTGTCCCAAGGAAGGAGGCAGTTGTGTCCGTTATACTCGTCAGTGTCATCATAATATGGTCGGCTTCGCAAAAGACAATATTTCCGGCATCGTAAGCGGCTTTGATATCCCAGTAAGTATGCTTTGACTGCCCATCCACAGGCGTCATATTGTTGGTCGAAAATTTGCTGATATCCACATCCACATGGACATAAAACACACCCACAGTGTCCTTTGCCAGTTTTTTGGCAAATTCCGCCTGGGTGCCCTTGTAGCCACCCTCCACGGCGGTCTGATAGGCGGATTTCCCGTTAAAGTCTCCCCGTTTGACCGCCTGCTCCAGCATAGCCGCGCTTTGCTCCCACACCGGCAGCGTAGGGTCCGCGCTTTCGTCCTGGGACGGCTCTGCCCCGGGGACGATGTTGCCTGCGTTGGCCCACACGGTAGGGATCTGCTCGGTGCCGTCGGCGTTGGTGCCGTATACGCCGATCAGTACGGTGCAGCCCTTGGTCTTCAGCAGCTCCCAGGGTACCACCGCCTTTTCAATATCCAGGCAGCTCATAATGGTTCTGCCCACCCGAAACACCGCTGTTTTCTTCAGGCCCTGCCAGCTTTCGTCAAAAATAAACTTCACAGGCAGGCCCACCGTTCCCACCACCAAAGGTGCGGAAACGGTCATCACCGCCTTTCGGCCTGTGACGGTGATCTCAATATGCTCCATATGCTCACTCCTTTGTGTACCAGATCTGGACCGTGGCGGTCAGATCGGAATAATTGTAATCTGTGCTGATCTCCACATTAGACAGTCCCACACGCAGACCAATGCCATAGAAGGCAGGGCCGGATACCGGGAAGGCCATGCCGTTGGAGGCCTGACCCTTGGCCTCTATGATCCGGGTTGGGGAAAGGCCGTGGGCCACTGTCCGGGTGGTACTGTTGGGCAGCGCGCCGAAATTCAGAAGCGTGGTGTACACCGGCAGATTTTGAAAACGCCGGGTAGTCCGGTACTGCGTGCCCAGCACCATGGGCGGATCCGGCCATTCCCAGCTCTGCCAGGTGCCGTTATAAAGGGTTTTGTGTCTGCAGCCGTCGCCGTCGTAGCTGAAAAGCCGGAGGGTTCCGTACTTTTGGGTGCCACGCCAAATATACGCCCCGTACAGATGGCCGTTGACGCTGAGGGTATAAAACCGGCATCCCCGGTCCGCAATGCCGTCATAGAGCGCACTGAGCCCACTTTCCAGTGCCTGAAAGCTATCATACTCCAAAAAGCCGTCAGTCAGATCCACCGATGCCGCACCCAGCTTTTTCCGCGCCTGATCGGCAGTGGCCGCGCCGGTGCCGCCCTGGGCGATGGGCAGCGTCCCAAATTTGGCTGCGCCGTTTTCCTGGGTAGCGTAAAATGCCCCGTTTTTCGTGCCGATGGCGGACAAAAAGGCACCGTTGGGACTTTTCACGATCACCGCGAAATCCGTATCCAGGCCGTTCCAGTTTTTCCGGCCTGTGCCGCCCTGGTCCAGTGCCAGGGCTTTATCCATCTGCACCGGCACGTGGAAAGCAAAGCTGTCCTTGCCCCAGTCGAACACCGGCTGGCCTGTGCCCAGGGTCAGATTTTTGCTCACCGTTTCCAGCTTATCCGCCGCCTGCACCGTGATCCCATAGGACTGTTGGTAATCCATCCCCTCCAGGGTCACGGAGGCGGAATAGGTATTGCCGCTGAGTACCGGCGTCAGGGTCACATAGCCGCCGGAGCCTACCTGATAGCGCAGCGTCAGGGCGTTGCTGACCGCGCCGAAGCTGTCGTTGAAAAATGTGCCGCTGAGCGTGAGCTTTGCGGTGCTGCCTGTGGGAGAGGTGCGCTTGACAGAAGCTCTGCAGGTCAGCCGCACATAGGGGATGAGCGCGCACTGCACATTGGCCGCGGCGGCATAGCCCCGGCTGTCGCAGACATAAAACCGGAATTTGTCCTGCTCTACCCCTGTAATTTTCAGGGTGCTGCCGGTGACGGTCTGTCCGCAGATCTTTTTTTCTGCCACAGTAGCCAGCTTTTTGGCTGTGGCGGAGATGGTGCACAGGGCGTTGGAGTGATAGCGGATCAGCTTGGTCTCATCCCCTGTCAGTGCCACTGTGGCGGCTCTGCTGTCCACTACAGTGCCGGAAACGGCAGGCTTGCAGACCGCTTTGTCTGTGCCGACGGTAAAGGCCGCCGTTACCGGCTGGCCGATCAGCGTATTGCCGGAGTAGGTCCGCAGCGTCAGAGTACAAACGCCCTTCTTGCTGTCGGGGATGGCTCCGTAGAAGCTTTCCGGCAGCAGAAAACCCACACGCTCTGCGCTGAATTTGACCTCCGTGGCGCTGATGCCGCCGGTTTTGGTAACAAAGCCGGACAAGGTGCCAAAGCTGTAGGCAATGCTGTGGGTGTAGCTGCTGTTGCAGCGGTTAACGGCCAACGCCGCTGTGCCGCCGATAACACCGCCTCCGGCACTTATGGTGCTGTTTTGGGGTATTTGGGTCAGCCGCAATGCTTTGCTCAGCTCCACGACCCCGGCAGAGATGTTGGTATCCATCCAGGTGCGCACCTCAAGGGTACAGTTGCCGCTCACGGTATGCTCCACTGTCAGGACCCGGTCCAGCAGTGTGGTTTGGCTCTGCTGAGGCAGGGTGTAGCTGATCTCCACCGTCTGCTCCTGACCGCCGTTGACGCAAATATAGCAGTAGGCTGTCCGCTGGGTCAGGTTGTAGCTTTGGTCCGTTTGGGTGGAGGTCCACAGGATGCGCACCTGGGAGGTATTGCTTTGGGTATCCTGACTAAGCTGTGTCAGGGTCAGATTTTGTGTAACTGCCATAATTTCTCCTTATTCCAGTTTCATGAATCCGCGAAACAAATAATTCCAATTTATCGAGCCGTTAGATGTACGAGAAAACCTTCCAGAGATGTGTCATTGCGAGCCAGTTTGCAAACTGGCGTGGCAATCTCAAAATACAAGGGTGTACATTGGGTAACCCAAAGGACCCGTGCCAGCCTGAAAAACATTTATTTTAAGGTTCCCCAGATCCTTTGGTAAGCGAAATGAAGAAAAGCTTCCCTTTGAGATTGCCACGCCGCCTTCGCGGCTCGCAATGACAAAATGGGAGGTTCCTGCAATTTCCTACAGCTCGATAATCTGAAATTTGCTTAAGCCGTTACGATTGCTCGTTACCCTATCCAAAAGCAGGCGGTCCTTGGCTTTCCGTCTGCGTCGGTGTGGTCCTCGAAACGGCTGTTGCTTCCTATGATCAGGTAGTTGTTCACCGTCACATCGGTGGCCTTGACCCCGTCCTGATCCGCCTGCAGCACCACCGTATCCTCTCTGGAAACATACATCCCCGTATCCGTCAGCAGGTTTTCCATCTGCTGACCTTCTTTTTTGATCCGCAGGCCGTCAGCGTTCAAGGTAAAGCCTGTGGCGGTGGTGACCTGCTGTGCTCCCTGCTGCTGGATGCTCTCCACAGTCAGCTCCACCTGCCGGGTATCCTGCTGCAAGGTGGTCATCTCCTGACGCAGAAGGTCATTTTCCTCCTGCTGGCAGAATACCTGCGACCGGATGCCCTGGGCCGTCAGCTCCAGCTCGGCGGTGCGGCTGACGGCGCACTGAAGCTGCTCATCCATTGCCCGCACCTTGATATCGACCCCATAGGCGTGCTGGTCCAGCACCGCAATATCCTGCTCACAGCCCTGCACCTGGGTTTTCAGGCCCGTCACGGAAAGCTCCAGGCTGGCGACCCTTCCCTGGGCATCCTTGTTTTCCGCCTTGACGCCGTCCACCGTGGTCTGCAAATTCAGTACCCGGCCGGACAGGGCCTTGTAGCTTAAGCTGTGAAAGGCATCGGTGCTGCCCCGGCTGCGGCTGCCGGTGCATTGCACCGAGGTGCGCTGGTCCCGGGTCTTGACGGTCATGGCGCAGGTCACAAACGCTGTGCCATGACTGTCCGTCACACAAATCAGCTCTCCTGCCCGGATGTGCCGCTGCCCGGGAATTTCCACCGAGCAGGGCCTGTAGGAGAACCCTTCCAGCAGCGCATACAGCCTTTGGGCCACCGGCAGCAGCGTTTCGCTGTTTTCTGCCTGCAGCAAAGGATTTCCGGTGATGCAGTAGGTGTTTCGCTCCTGCTCGGTGTCCGGATACACCGTCCCCACATCCTGCTGGGTCTGCCGAAGCTGAATTTTTTGCACCGGCTGGACTTCGTAATCCTCATATTGCAGTGTTCCCTGATAGTAAAATTCTTCCCCTGTGGGTGCGATTTGGTTGCCACGGTCTGTATACCAGGCAAAGCGCAGCACCCCTTCCGGGTCGGCATACAAAAACCGGCCGCCGGCCTGTCCTGCCCAGCGCAGAAGCTGCCGGCCGCTGACACCGCTGGCGGTAAACCTTCCCACCGGAAGATCGCCGCTAAGCAGTTCCCCGGTGTCCACCTCCACGCCGCAGGCCTGCCCGGCAAGCCGGGCAAAGTCCGCCAGGGTATAAGGCCAGCCCTCCAGGGAAGCCAGCCAGGGCGTCAGGTCCCGGTCCAGCAGGCTGACCCGGTCATAGGCCGTCAGCTTCAGGGTGTTTATCCCGGTCCTTTTCGGTTTTTCTGTGATGAAAATGCCCAGCTTTTCCCGGTTTCCCAAGCTATCCTGCCGGTAAAGGGTCAGCGCCTGACCGGCCTGTATGCTGCAAGCGTTTTCCAGCAGCACCGTGGCCGCAAGCTGGGCCGCGCACACTGACCCCAGGGTCAGCTCTTTATCTTCATTGACACAGGCTGTCAGGGTCAGGCTGGCAATGGCGTTTTCCCCGGCCCGGCCGGAGGAAAGCTCCGTTCCGTCCGGCAGGACCAATATGTTGGTATCCATTTCCATGCCTCCTTACACGCCGATGATCTGAAAGCCGTAGTTGCTCCACAGACCGGTCCTGGCGTTTTTCCAGCTAATGGAATACTTGCTGCGGTAGGCGGCGGTCACCTGCTGTTTTTCCGCGTTGATCCGGTCCGGATGGGTAAAAGAGAAGGTGGCCGCGTCCGGAAAGAGCCCTTCCATGTATTGTTTCTCCTGCTCTGTCAGATGCTCATAGGTAAAGGACCAGCAGGGCACCTTGTAGCGCACCGGGTAGCGGTGCATCACACCGCTTTCATCCCGTCCGGTCTGTCCGCTGTCCAGATCCTCGTAGGATACCTCCACCTGAGCATCCGGCACCAGCATAGGCTTGCCGTTAATTTGGAAAATAGTTGTTTTCTCTCGCATCAGTATCCTCCTGTGATCACGGCCATTTGATGGGCATACCGCTGGGCAGCCGCGCCGATGACGCTGTCACCCAGCTCGATGGCCTCCACGGTGCCGCGCAGCCGGCGGTTTTCCTCCAAAAGTGCCTGAAAACCGGCCATCATAGCCGAAATATGGTCCTGCATCACCACACTGACCGCCTCCTGAATGGTGGTCAGGGGTGCTTCGATGTTGGTGCCGTGACGCTGGTCACCCACCACCGCCATAAAGGGCTTGTTGGCCGGCAGCACCGCACCCTGGGCCAAATAGGGGATTTGAGGTGCCGTAAAGCTTTGCAGGCCGAAGGATATGGTTTTGCCGCCGATCACCGGGATCCAGTCCGGCACCGTAAAGCGCAGCTTGTTCATAGAGCCGGTCATGTAGTTCAGCCCGGCTGTCAGGCTGCGGAGCATACCATTGATCAGGCCGATGATGGCGTTGATGGCGCCCTTGACCCCGGAAAAGGCCGGGTCCACCGTCTTCTCCTTCAGCCAGGCCCAAGCCCCCTGCCAAACGGATTTCAGGCCGTTCCAGGCGGAGGTGGAGGCATTGCTGACCAGGCCGAAGCAGCCTGCCAGCTTAGAAACCGTACCGGCCAGCAGACCAAAGGCGGAATTGCTTCCGCTCAGGCTGCTGCCTGCCCCGGACAGCACCTGCAGCAGCGAAGACAGCACGCCGCCTGCCTGCCCGGAAGCATCCTTCCAGCCCATGGTTTTCAAGGCCGCCTGGGCCACCATGGCAATAAACTGCTTGCCGATGTCGATAAATGTGGATACGGGGCCATGGTTGGTGCTGATCCAGTCGGAAAAGCCGCCCAGCTCCGTGGTAATGCCCTGCAAATAGGTGATCACCTGATTGCCTGCCCACTGGGCCAAAGGCTTCAGGCAATTTTCCCACAGCCAGGAAAAATAAGGCTTCAGCTCCTCGATCACCACGCCCAAAGCACGCAGTGCCGCGGAAAGCGCATCCAAAAATACCGGCAGCAGCTCCTCCACCGTCCATTTCGCCAAGGGCAGCAGCAGATTGTTCCAGGCCCATTCCAGTCCGGAAAACAGCGCCCGGGTCAAAGGCTCAACGGCAGCCTTCAGCCGCTCTAAGGACTGGGCGGCCGGGTTTAAATTCAGGCTTTTCAGGGGGGCCAGCAGTGCCGTCAGCCGGTCTGCCAGGGTCTTCCAAATGCCGCTCAAAGGCTGGACCGTCCCGGCATCAAACGCCCAGGAAGGTGACGAGCCGGAACTACTGCTCAGCCGGTTGATCTGGTCAAACCCGGCTAAGGTCCGCTTCAGGCTGTTGCCGGAGGATGCCGCCCCGGACAGGGAGGCCGAAAAATTCTCTGCCTCTGCCGAGCCGAAAAACAGCATCCGCAGCACATACCCCACAGCGTTGGCCAAATTGGTCACCACCTCCACGGCAGCACGGACCGCCGGCAGCAAAAGCTGCACCAAAGGTGCCGCCGCGCCGATCACCGCCGTCTTCAAGCCTGCAAAGCTGCCCTGAAGCTGATACAGTGACTGGGCCAGCTCCTCCCCATAGAGGGCCGCCGCCACTTCTGTGTCCTCCAGCGACTCCACCCGGAAAGCATCCCGGAGCATGGAGGACGTGGTGCGAAGCAACCCTTTGAGCTTGCTTTTCAGCAGCCTGGAAAGAGAGGCCATAGACTCCTTCAGGGTCCTGAGCAGCCGTTTCATAAGGATTTGGGCCTCTTTCACTATGTCTGCCTCTTTTTCCCAGCTTTCAAAGCCTTGCAGGATCCCCTCTTCTAAATCAAGATTCATTTATGTTTCACCTCGCTTTGCTCCAGCATTTGCTGAAGCTGCTTTCGCTGAAGAAGCTCTTGGGGTGTGTAGTGCTTCTTCAGGTCCACCTTCTGCCGGTTTTCCCGGTAGAAGCTCTGCTCCCAGCTCTCTAACTTTTTTCCCCGGGCCAGCTTGTCCCGGATGGCCACCACGGTGCTAAGCTGCCCTTCCCCCACGGCGTGAAACCAGGAAAGGAAGGTCCACCAGTGTACAAAGGGCAGCTGCCGGATCTCCTGCCCGGCCACCCGGTTCACATCCCCTATGATCAGCGGCGCATCCTGCTGCCAGTCCAAAAGCTTCGGCCCGGGAGCGGCAGTCTGATCGGTGCCGTAGCTGATAAAATCCGCCAGGGCCTGTGCCGCCTGCTGCCGGTGCTGCTGGGGGATGGGCTGGGCATAAAACAGCGCCAGCGCGATCTCCCAGCGGATAAAATCCGGCAAGGATGGGTCATTCAAGTAGGAGAAAATCTCCAAAATATCCCGGAAATCGGCGTTGATCGGCACTATCTGTCCTCCGATCTCCAACGCCCGGGGCAGGCTCCAAAGCTGCGTCACTGGGCTGCCCGGCGAGCCTGGGCTTTCCGCGTAGCGGACTGGACAGCCTGACGGGTGCAGCTCTGCGCCCCCTCCACCAGCACCGGCTGCAGTGCCTGAAACAGGTTGTTCACCACACGCTGACCGTTTCCGGCCACCGCCAGCAGATTGATGCCCTGCAGGATCTGCTCAAAGTCGTTGCCTTCTCCGAAGACCCAGCTTAACAGCTCCTTCATTTTCCGGTCGGCCTTGCACAGCAGTGCCAATGCAGCCTGACCCTGGTCATCCTCCTGCACTGCCTGTGCCTGGGCAGCCAGCTCCTTCTCCACGGTGTCGATCTTCTCCACCGCCTCCATAAAACGGGCATAAAGATTGGGGTCTGCCGGATTAAACCGCAGCACCCCCTTGCCGTTGATGCGGTATTCCTTCATACCGCTGTCAAATTGAATTTTTTCCATTTAACTTCCTTTCCCACAAAGAGTGAAGTTGGCTTCGCCAGTGAAGTTTGCCTTGCGGCAAGTGAAGTTTTGCTGCGCAAAGTGAAGTTGCCGCTTTGCGGCAGTTATGGTATTGCCTTTGGCAATTAATTTTAAATTGTCGCCAAAGGCGACACCTTAACTTTCACCGAAGGTGAAAACTTCACTACGAAGTAACTTCACTACGAAGTAACTTCACTGCGAAGCAACTTCACTGCTCCGTAAAGCTCCTGGTGCTCACATTGAAGCTGCCCGGGGTCTTGTTGCCGGTAAAGTGGAGGGTAAAGGGGATCTGATAGCCGGTGGTGTCACCGCCGTAGCTGTTGACCTCGATGTAAGCCTCCTCCCGGATGGCAGGATAGCTGCCTTCCTGGGCAGCGTCCCAGAGCTTCACCTCTACCACATCGGTCTTGAGCTGATCCAGCACCTGACCCTCGTCGATAATGGCCTGCAGCCGCTGGAACAGGCCGGAGCCCTCCTCGGCGTAGTAAGGCTCAACCGCGCCGGTCTTTTCATAGCTGGAGATCAAAATGGAGGTCTCACCCAAAATATTCTTCTTGGTATCCACCTGGGCAGACAGCTCCGGGCTGAATTCCTCCAGGTCCTTGCCCAGCCGTTCATAGGCTGCCTCCGTGTCGCCGGTGGACGTGTTGATAAAGTGCGCCAAATACTTTCGTTCGATCTTTGCCAATTTACATTACTCCTTCTTTTTCACAAATTCCGCCTGTACGGACAGGCTGTACAGGGCGGTGCCGCCCTGCCTGACGGTCTGCATTTTCCCGGGACCGACCCGGATCCGTTCCTGCCGGGGGTCATCCCCCAGCCGGGGAGCGTGTCCTGCCAGGCTCTGCTCCCGGATCCACCGGGTCACCGCCATGACCCACTGGGCATTATCCGGCTGGCCCTGCAGCCGTGGGGCTACATACCGCAGCTCCAAATCACACCGCAGCTTCAGCGTAACGCCGCCGGTCACATCGTACTGCCGGGAGATCTCCTGCTCCCCCTTAGAGAACAGGCCGCAGCTTCCCACAGTGCCGTCGGTGTACTCAGCCAAAAGGCCCTGAAGCTGGGGGCAGGTCTGCAGCCAGCGGTAAACGGTTTGTACACTGTCCATCCTACGCACCTGCCTCCCAGTGGGTGATCCCGCCGTTCCACCGGTAGGGGATCACATATTCCATCTGCATCAGTCCGGGCACCGCCCCGGGCAAAAAGCTTGCCCAGTCGGCGCATACCGGCCCCTCGCCCTCATAAACCCGGTCCCCGGGGCGCAGGCGAAGTGTCCCGTCCGGTACGATCAGGGTGAAGCGGACCCGGCGGTGATCCCCGGGGACTTCCTCTGCCAGGCGGTGCTCCGTCACCAAAAAGGCCCGGTCCAGCACCTGGCGGTGAACCCCGTCCTCCCGTTTTTGGTAGAGGGTCACCGTCTGATCGCACAGGCTGTAATCCATAAGCCCACTCACGCCGTCGCCCCCCTGTAAATATCCAGATAGATCCGGGCCTTTTCCAGCAGTCGGCGCTGAAACGCGCCGCCGGAGCTGTCGTAACGGACGGAGACCTTGCCCATGGAGGCAGCGGTCACCGCCGGATCTCGCTGCGTACCGGCGTACAGCTCCTCCGCTATGGCACACAGCGCCATCCGCACGGAAACGCTGTCCGTTTCCAGTACCCGGTAGCGGTGGCGCAGCCGCTGGAAAAAGGCTTCCGCCTGCTGCGCCACGGTGTCAAAGGCCTTCTCCGGGATCACACTGCCCAGGTAGCTGTTTATATAAAAATCGTAGTCGATCACAAGGCAGTGCCTCCTTTGTATCAGGCGGCAGTGCCTACCGCGATACCCTTCAGGACGGCAGCCTTGTGGGTGTTCTTCAGGGCCACGCCGGCCACCAGCTCCACCTCGCCGGTCTTCACAGCACCGGGAGCGTTCAGATCCGGCATGTAGCAGTTGATCACACCGCTGCCCATGGGGCTGATGCCGTGGAAGCCGTCCAGGCCCAGGGATACCGCGTAGATGGCGGTCTTGCCGTTTTCGTCGGTGGGAATCACGTCCTGGGTGGTCGTGCCGTCAAAGTACTTGCCCATATCCACCATAGGCACACCGGCATAGGTCTCCACCACCCGGCCAAAATCGTCCTTGGTGCGCTCGTAGTAGCCGGCACGGCGGGCAATGGAGCGCAGCTTGATCAGCATCTGCCGGTTCATCAGCAGCATGGTGGGTGCGCCGTCCAGGCAGCTCAGGAAGCTGTCCATCTCGTCCAGGAAAGCGTTGTAGTTCTCGTCCAGCTCATTGGAGGTGGTCAGAGAAACGCCGCTGGTGATCTCATTTTCCGTACCGGAAAGCAGCTTTTTCAGGCCGTCAAAGGTGCCGCCCACGTAACCTTCCTCTCCATCGGCAGAGCCGTTGACGGTCAGGTTGTGGAAATAGTTGGCGGTAGCCTTGATCTTCTGCTCCGCCTGGAACGCCAGCTCGTCTGCCGCGCCGGCGGTGTTCTGCAGCACCCGGTCGATCTGGAAGGAACCGCCCATGATGATGGCGCCGGTGGTCTTCTTCTCACGCTTGGCCTCACCCGGGGTGTACTCGCCGCCAACGGTACGCACCGCGGCGGTGGCAGGGGTCTTGAGCTGGATGTAGCCGTAGGTCAGGGTGCTGCCGCCGGTGCCGGGGCTGATGACGTTGTCAAACACCATATGGTCCAGCAGCAGGGAGCTGCGCCGGAACATATCCACGATCTGCTGATCTACCTTGTCGGCCATGCCGACCTTTGCTTCTGCAAGTGTAATTGCCATAATTTTTTACTTCCTTTCAAATTTTTCTCTCAGTGCGCCTGCAAGAGAGTTTTCGGTTTGCCGGTATCCGATACGGTCCGTACCGGTTCCGGCTGCGTACACAGGAGGGATCTGTTTTTCTTCAAACAGATAGCCGCACTCCTTTTTCAGGTCCTCCAGTGCGGCTTTCAGGGCTTTTTCGGGATCTTCGCTTTGGCTGAGGCTTTGGGTGTCCAGCAACGCCCGGATGGCCGTGACGTTTCTGCCTCCGGCAGAAGCAACAGCACTGTGCAGCAAATGATCCCATTTCACCTGCTCCAGCTCCTGCTTCCATTGCAGGGCGGTCTTTCCCTCGGCGGTGGTCTCACTGCGCAGACGCTCCAGCTCCTGCTTCAGCGTTTCGTAGTCGGCATAGCTTTTCTGGACAGCATCCTTCGCCGCCTGAATATCTCTGCCGTTTTCCGCCATCACCGCGTCGATGACCTCCTTGGAAAGGGGCTGATCCCCCACCATCAGACCTTGCAAAAATTCTCTTTTCATATGACTCCTTTCTTACCGCTACGCTTTTTTTACGGGGTTCGCATCCCCTGCGGCCGGTGTTTTTACGCCCACCACGGCAAAAATGGGTATGAAAAAAGCACCGTGAGCGTCCTCACAGTGCCTTGATCAACAAAATATAATATTCCGATTTATCGAGCAGTTTAAACTTTGCAAAAACCTTCCGATGTGTCATTGCGAGCCAGTGCGCACACTGGCGTGGCAATCTCAAAATACAAGGATGTACATTTTTGAACCCAAAGGACCCGTTTCTGCCTAAAAAATGATTATTTATTATTTTAGGTCCCGAATATCCTTTGGCACCGTAAACAAATAAAGTTTCCCTTTGAGATTGCCACGCCGCCGTTTCGGCGGCTCGCAATGACACCGCTTTAGGTTTTTGTTTTTATGCAACGCTTAGGCATTGCGCCACCCACAGGGCGGCAATTCCATATTCTCAACCGCTCAATACGCTGAAATTTAAGCAGCACGGTTTTGCACCCTGCTGCTTTTCTACAGTAGTATCATATCACATAATTTCCCAAATGTCTTCCCGTTTTTTTCCCAACCTTACAAACCAGGGGTTTGCAGAAGTGAAGTTCACTTGCCGTCAGGCAAACTTCACCATGTGTTTACGGCATAAACCTCTGCCGGATGGCCTGAAGCTGCTCCGGGGTCTGCACCGGCATATTAAACCGCCAGCCCAGGGCGATCTCCGGCTTCATCAGGCCCTTATCCACCATATTCAGGTAGTCCGCCCAGACCCGGTCCTCATCGTACAGTACGCCGTTGCCCCAGTCGATGCTGACACAGGGCACTTCCCCGGCAAAGTCCATCCGGTACAGCGCGCCCAAGCACCGGCATAACGACAGCATCTGCTGTACCGCCTGCTGCCAGGTCCGCTGAAAATCGATCACCGTCAGGTTGTAGTCCCCGGCACTGGCGGAGATCTCCGTGGCAGTCCGGTCCTGGGCGTTGGCATCGCTGAGCATGCCGCGCTTCAGGCCGATGACCGATTCCACATTGCGCAAATACTCCTGCTTCCGTTCCAGGTAGGACTGATGGCGAAGCTGGGGCGAAAACACGGTAATGCCCACCTGCTCCGGGTCCTCATCCAGG
Source organism: Oscillospiraceae bacterium (assembly GCA_017435615.1). GTDB lineage: Bacteria > Bacillota > Clostridia > Oscillospirales > Oscillospiraceae > Faecousia. The sequence continues at coordinate 50,248 of JAFSET010000025.1, forward strand.
CCCACGAACAAATGATCCTGCAATTGCAGATTGCCCTGCGGGTCCGTCTTCAAAAGATCCCGGGAGGCAATGACCCGGCTCTGGCCCCGGATAAACTCCTGCCGGAGCTGGGCTTCATTTTCATCAATGCTGCGGATCAGGCCCATAGCCGGCGCATAGACGCTGACGCTGTCGGAAGAGCCGTCCACGCAGTTGAGCATAGGGGTGCGCAGCTCCACCAGTCCCACAGACCCCACAGGCCGGGCAAAGCGGTAGCTTTTGGGCAGCTCCCTGTAGGCCGGATGCTCCGTCAGAGGTACCGGCGTGCCGGGGTTTTGTCCGTTTAAGGACCGCAGCAGCTTGTTTTCAACGGTCAAATACCCATTTTTATCCACCGTCCTGCGCTCTAAGAGGGTGTAGTAGTACCGCCCCAGGGTGCTGCGTTCCACGGTACCCAGATCGTTGACCGCGCCGGAAGCGTCCCTTCCGAAGATCAGCACATTGCTCCGTGGGATCAGGCCCACGGAAAAGCCGTCCTTCTCCGGTACCGGCTTTAAAAAGCAGCTTCCGCCTACCAGGCTCAGCTCCAACGCCTGCCGGGCCACGCCGTCCAGGTTTTCCAGCAGCGGTGCGTAGCTTTGCTGCTGGGTGGTGCTTTGGTACTCACCGAATACGGTGCGCACGATCTTGTTTACCACCGTGTAGGCGATCCGCTGACAGGCATCCCGGTCCTGGGTATCATCGCAGCCGTAGTAGGCGGCAAACCAGTCCGCGATGGCCTGGCGCATAGCCCGGGTGGTCTTGTCCGCGGCACCGAAGGCCTCCTCATAGCTGTAAATTCCCATCAGCTTTTCCCTCCGTTGTAAATGGTGATCCGCTTGGCGGCACGAATACCGGCCTCCAGTCCGCGGATGTAGGATAAAAGCTGTTCATTTTCCTGCCGCAAGCGGCGGTTTTCCCGTTTCAGGGACCGATTGTCCTGCAGAACGGTCTGCTTTGCCCACATAGGCAAAAACCCTTCCACGATCCATTTTTTCATAATCATCATCCTTTCTTTGTTTTATCAAATCTTAGTTTATCGAGCTGTTGTTGGTATCAAATTGCCGCCCTACGGGCGGCGCAATGCAGCGCATTGCAAGAGGTAACGGATTGCCACACCAGTGATTTTAACTGAGGTATGATTGCCCCCGGCAATCATAGTAATTTATAATTCGCTGCGCGGAGCACCACGGTCACTGGTTCGCAATGACACCGCTTTAGGTTTTTGTTTTGCTGCAAAAGGAGAAAA
>JAFSET010000026.1 GCA_017435615.1 Oscillospiraceae bacterium
ACAGGGGACGGTTCTCTGTCTTGACCGTGGGACAATTGAAAGGAAGGAAGAAAACCTATGATCCCAGGAAAAAGAAAAAGTTAAATATTTTCGCAAGTTTATTGCGAATTCCTAACATTTATATTAGGGCCTTAGTTAGTTCCAAAAAGATTATCCATTTTTCATCTGCTATTTTTGACCTGCTGATATGGCTACTAATCGTGCAGGCCAAACGGATAGAACAGAAGAAAGTCACGCAAACACCGTTAAAATTGCGCAAAACAAGCACCCATAATTCCTTGGCTTAAAATTTCAGTTGTAACAGGTTTAATCGGTTGCTTTCACAGCACAAACAAAATCGTAATACTGACATTTTTTTCAACGAGATGTAACATATGGACGTTTTGTCCCTTTAGTGGAGGTGCATTTATGAAACACGATTCTAAGATTATTTCCTTGCAAATAGTTCTTTTCCTAAAACTGCTTACTACAGCTTTGGTACTGTTCTTTCCACAGGCTTTGCTTGGTCTGATAGGTCCATTGGGAATGTTCTCACCTCTCCTTGTTGGTGCAATAGCATATTCCGGGATTCCCAAGTGTTTACTTACCGTTGTTACAATATTGATGATCATAGTTACTGTTTTGCTTGTGACTTTTTCCATATGTATTATCGTGAACCCTAAATATGCCACATATTTTGCTTATGTTTTAGTATTTTGTTATGGAATAGAGGGCATAAGCTGCGTCTTATCACTGTTTTCTGGAAGCCTACTGTTTGCCAATCTCGTAGGGTTAATTTTCAACACATTAATCGTTAAACTGCTGTGGACTGCAAAAAAGGTGCAGGACAACAGGACAGGGCACGCTTCACTGTCTTGCGGACTTTAAAGGAAAATCACAATGAAAAAATTCACAGTTTGCATTGTTTGGCTTATAGGTTTTCTTATGAGTTCATGTAGTAGCGAATACAGCGTCGATGGGTTTGCAAATTTTCAGAGAGAATATCATTCGCATTATGAACTAAATTATTATATTTTGCCTTCTGAAGATTTTGCGAATCGCTATCAATATGTCGATATTGATTATCACTACTATGACAAATATAAAACAATAGCCAATTATGTTGAAAAGTCGTTGGTTTCCATAAGCTATGAACAGGGCACCTATGAGCAAGCCAAGGAATACTGCCTCAAAAATATGCAGCTTTCAGCTTCCAACACGGTGACGTATGAAGACTATAGGTTTGTCGAAAATGTAGCATTAGCGAAAGAGCAAGGTCGCTCTAACAACAGCTTTCCCCATTGGTTCAATATGTTTGCATATAATGACCGTCTTAAGCAACTTGTGTTTATGGGGTTCTACAGTCCCAATTACACATCGGCTGATGCGCAGAATGTTCTTCAAAATTGGGACGATTTTTTAGTGGAACATTTCCCACACAGTTGGACAGGGATTGACTTCAGCAGGGCAGAGGGCGGCTCTATCGTCTCTTAGTACGCAGGCGCCGTTTGGGATTTACAGTTTCACAAAGTATGTTGCGAGGTATTATTCATGAGATATGCAAAGCTTGTCGGCTTAATAATGGTAATTATGTGTCTCTTATTAGGGTGCTCAAGTGACGTAAACCAAGATTGGGAAGATGTTATTATTTATGGTTCTGGCTCCATATCTATGCCATCCGATTGGCGATGCTTCGAAGAACAAGGGTATACATATATTGTTGACAATAATAATATACCAATGATGATTCAATCGTATTCCTTTGCCGGGATAGAAGATGGAAGTGAAGGAGAAGCTGAATCAAACAAATATGCTGAAAATTTCCAAAGTATTAAGGTGTTGACCAGTACCGGATTATCCAATGGAGCTACCTACGGAAAAATGCTTGTTTCCTGCAACGGAAACAACTACGAAAGATTTTATATTGATATTACAGTAGAAGTACCCATGCAATTTATTGTGTGGAGCGACTCCATTGATGAAAAAATGGTAAAAAATATAGCCAAATCTTATGTAGCAGAGGGATACGAGGACTAACACAGACCAGGACAGGAGACGGTTATCTATCTTGACCGTGGGACAATTGAAAAGGATGGAAAAAACTATGATTCCAGGAAAAAGAGTCTTATGTGTATGGGTTTGTGCTGCCGTTCTTGCTGCACTGCTCAGCGGGTGTTCTGTGAAAAAATTGGCGGATTTCCGTGAAAACTATCTGCAGGCATATGCGTCTGTTGTGTTTCCTGATTATGCGCTATTTCCCCAAAAGGAAGCATTATCGGATACGGTGGTAAATGATTATCAGAGTGTTACAATAAGCACCTTGTTTTTTGATGATGTTTACTTCTTGTTAAGCTGTACATATTCAGATTCGGAATTCAACCAAGAAGTGGATCGTTTGCAAACAACGGGCGCTGAGTATCGGAAGGACCTTTTCCGCTATCCTGCATATGTCATGCTGTACTCCGGAATATACTATGAGTATGCTTTGGTGGAGGAGCAAACGAATGCCATCGTATATGTTTACGTGCAAGGAAGTTTTGTCCTGCTTGAAGATTTCCCCGTGGAATACCGGCCACACAATGCAAAAAACGTAGACATTTGTCATTATGAGTCGCAGTGAAAACGCTGCTTCGTATCCATTTCCCATTTGAGTCAATACTCCGGAAAGGGGCGAGAACACGTCCTCTATGGGGAATTTATGATCCGATAGAATCAGAAAAGGACCGGGGTGGCATTGGTGCCACAACGGTCCTTTTTTACGGTTGTACGGAAACGCCAGCGTATTGGTAGCTGCCGTAGAGCCATTGGCCGCCTGACCGGATGCAGGGGACGACACGGTATTCGTAGGTTTCTCCGGCCACAATATCCCGGTCCTGATACTGACAGTCGGCCACGCTGGCACAGGCCTGCCACGGCGTTTTGGCGGTCTTTCGGAAGATGCTGTACCGCTCAGCACCGGATACGCCATCCCAGGTGATGAGGACGGAACCGCTGACTGCCCTGGCGGAAAGATTGGTTGGTGAACGGAGCTCTGTGCGTGTGCCGCCGTCCAATTCAAAGGGGAGCAGGTAGTGGGCAGCGTTGCGGTAGTAGGTCTCACAGGACTTATGCCAGGAGGCATATTGGCTGCTCTCCCGTTTGTCGGTAAATCCGTAGTGCTCGATCAGATATTCCGATAAATACCGGGTAAATTTAAAAGAGCCATGGATGTTGGTATGCTCTTCGTTGTAAAAATCCTGCGTTAAGTCCAGTCCCAACGCTTCATAGTCGTTTAAAAGATCCAAAACAGGATACCCGTGCTCCCGGGCAATGGCCGCAAAAGCGTTGATCATGCCCACCTCCCGGTAGGATGTCCGGGCCTGGGGAACCGCAACGAAAACCACCGGAAGCTGCTCTTGATCGCAGTAATCCAGTAGCTGCTGTATGTAAGCGGTCAGTTGATCATTCAGGACAGTGATGTTGTCGGTGGATTTATACAGGTGGCTGATGTTTGTCTGCCTGGAAAAATAGGGGCTGTACATACTGACACCCTTGCGCCATAGGGCAGGACGCTCCAGATCCTCCCACTCGAATTCGTTCCAGCGGTCGTGATAGCGGACAATGTGAAAATAAAACTCCATCTGCTGCTCCAGGGGGATATCCCCGGCCTGACACAGCGTGTGGGTCAGCTCCAGCTTGTTCAGGGAGAAGGGCATATAGTCCAGCAGCCAGTGCATCTGCTTATAATCGATGGCCTGATCGATGATGGTGTTGATATTTACGATAAAAACCGCATCTGGCTGGGTTTTTCGGCACTCCCGGATCAGGTGCTTGACTGCGTAAAAGGGCAGGGAGGAGCTGGCGAAAGGATAGACGCAGATGCCGTATTCTTCCCAGGCGTGGAGGGAGTTCCAAAAAACATAGCAGTTGCTGGATCCGATATATACAGCATCCAGCGAATTTTTGGGTTCTTCGTAAAAGCCGGAGATTTGGTGATAGTCGATGCTGGAAAGGGCCACAAGGGGCTCTGACACCAGGCTCACCAGCAAGATAAGCAGCACGCAAAAAAGAACAGCCCGAACAGGCCGGCCGATCTTTTCGCGCACCTTGGTTTTTTCAGAAATTACCACCTTAATCACCTCCATCCAGCCTGACCAGTATACCGCAAACAAAGATGAAATGCAACGAAAAAACTATTCTGGTGTATATTGCAAAATGATAAGTGTTTTGCTATAATGAGAGAAAGCTTTTTTAGGAGGATGCGCTATGCAAGATATCGGCATGCAGTATCATATTCACTGCAAAGAGGGCGATGTGGGCCGTTATTGCTTCCTGCCCGGTGATCCGGGACGCTGTGAAGCCATTGCAGCTTATTTTGATGATCCCGTACATATCGGTATGAACCGGGAGTACAATATCTACACCGGCACCCTGTTGGGGGAAAAGGTCTCCGTATGCTCTACCGGTATCGGCGGTCCTTCTGCCTCTATTGCTATGGAGGAGCTGGCTGCCATCGGCGTGGATACCTTTGTGCGGGTCGGCACTTGCGGCGGTATCGATTTGGAGGTTCTGCCCGGTGATGTGGTGGTGGCCACCGGTGCCATCCGTTATGAGCACACCTCTATGGAATATGCCCCCATCGAATTTCCGGCAGTGCCGGATTTCGGCGTGACAGCGGCGCTGAAGGCTGCCAGTGAGGAGCTGGGCTACCGGACCCATATGGGCGTTGTCCAGTGCAAGGACTCCTTCTACGGTCAGCACTCCCCGGAGAAGTCCCCGGTGTACTATGAGCTGCTGCAAAAATGGGACTCCTGGAAACGGTTAGGCGTGAAGGCCAGTGAAATGGAATCGGCTGCCTTGTTTGTGGTGGCTGCCGCGCTGGGCGTGCGATGCGGCTCCTGTTTCCACGCGGTATGGAACCAGGAACGGGAAAAGCTGGGTATGGAGATGCCTATGACGGAGGATACATCCGGTGCGGTGAAGGTGGGCATTGAGGCCATGAAGCGGATCATTGCCGCGGATAAGGCGTAATATAAGGGCGCATTGCAGTATTTTGCAATGCGCCCTTTCGTTTAAAGATACAGATAACGAAATACATATTTTTCAAGCTGTTTTTCAAAACTCGTAGGGACACCCCTCCCGGGGTGTCCGCAAAGATTTTGGGGCTTAATACGCCAAAATCTTTTTTATTCGTTTAGGCACAGGAACAAAATCGGCCCATCGAGGCCCAATTTTGTTTCGGACACCCCAGGAGGGGTGTCCCTACGAAAATACTGCAACGGCTCAATAAACTAGTGTTTGAGGTTTTGTTGTCGCAGTTATTGCGGTTTTTTTATTTCGATTTGGGAAAGGATCACGGCTAAGAACACAAGGCCGCTGCCCAAAAGCTCTGTGCCGGACATTTTTTCCTGTAGGAGCAGCCAGCCAAACACAGCGGCAAAAACCGACTCTAAGCTCATGATCAGAGCCGCCGGGGCCTGTGGAAGATCCTTTTGGCCTAAAATCTGCAGGGCATAGGCTGCGCCCATGGACAAAAATCCCACATGGGTCAAAGGCACGATGCAGGCGGCCACATCAGAAAGGGCAGGGGGCTGTTCGGTGAAGGCCGCTATCGTAGAAAGCACGGCGCAGACCAATGCCTGTAAGGTATTCAGCCGCAGAGGGTCCACCTGATCCACAAACCGGTCCACCATATTGATCTGCACCGCAAACATCACCGCACAGCCAAGGAGCAGCAGGTCACCGGTCTGCACCTGTGTAACGCCGACGCAGCTTAAAAAGTACAGGCCAGCCACGGCAATGACCACACTGACCGGCACCAGAATGGATGGCTTTTGCTTGCGAAACAGCCCAATGATCGGCACAAATACGATGTACATGGCAGTGAGAAACCCGGATTTTCCGGCGTCCACATCCACAAGGGCAAGCTGCTGCAGATTGCAGGCGAAAAACAGCGGCACGCCGCACAAAAGCCCGGCAAGCCACAGCTTTTCGTCCATCCAACGACTCCAAAAGCCGGTATTGTTCCGCAGCTTGTCCCAAATGAAGACGATCACCACCATGATCAGCACAGCTAAAAAGCAGCGGATCGCCTGAAAGGTAAAAGGCTGCATATGGTTCATTGCCACGCTTTGGGATACAAACGCGGAGCCCCAGATCACCGTGGCTAAGAGCAGCAATAAGCTGCCACGAAGTTTTTTGTTCATTTTTATCACCTGAGATACTCTATCATAGGATTTTGGTTTTTATATCGTTTGTGTATTGTAGGATCATCATCAAATTCCAGTTTATCGAGCAGATTGCCCTGACGGGCAATGGCATTTTTCAAATGCCGAGGAAACGGATTGCCACGCCAGTGTGCGCACTGGCTCGCAATGACAAATCGGTGGGTTTCTACCGTTTCGTTAAACAGGAAAAACGCTGATGCGTAACATTTTTTCTCCTTTTGCAGCAAAACAAAAACCTAAAGCGGTGTCATTGCGAACCAGTGACCGATGTCACTGGTGTGGCAATCCGTTATCTCTTGCAATGCGCAGCATTGCGCCGCCCACAGGGCGGCAATTTGACATCCTCAGCAGCTCAAAAAATAAGAATTTACAGCATTTAAATTAAGCAGAAAATGGGGATGCCCCGGGTTGTTCCAAGGCATCCCTTCGCTTTTTATTTTGTGCCGAAGATGCGGTCACCGGCATCACCCAGGCCGGGGACAATGTAGGCATTTTCGTTCAGGCCTTCATCCATGGATGCAATGTAGATATCCACATCCGGGTGGAGGTTGTGGACAAATTCCGCACCCTCCGGGGTTGCGATCAGGTTGATCACCCGGATGTTCTTGCAGCCCCGTTCCTTCAGGGCTGTGATGCCGGCTGCGGTAGAGCCGCCGGTGGCGTTCATAGGCTCCAGCATCAAAATATAAGAGTTGGGAGCCTCGGCAGGCAGCTTGCAATAGTAGGGGACAGGCTTGTGGGTCTCTTCGTCCCGGTACATACCAATGTGGCCCACCTTGGCGTTGGGCAACAGGTTCAAAATGGCATCCACCATGCCGAGACCGGCCCGGAGAATAGGCACCAGGCATATCGGCTGCTTTTTCAGCATCGGCACAGTTGCCGGTCCGATGGGAGTTTCCACCTCCACCTGCTCGGTGGGCAGATCCCGGGTGATCTCGTAGGTCATCAGCATGGCGATCTCCGAAAGCAGCTCCCGGAATTCCTTGGTGTTGGTTGCCTTGTTGCGCATGATGCTCAGCTTGTGCTGGATCAGCGGATGGTCAAAAATATATACTTTACCCATGTTTATCTCCCTTATGCGTATTTTTTAACAACATCGTGCATGGCCTGGAACTGCTGCTCCATATCCGATACCAGCTTGAACTGGGTCCGGCAGCGGTCCAAATTCTGTTCCGGGTAGTGGATGCGGAAATAGTGGTCACCCTCCAGGTAGTCGGTCAGGAAACGGATGCCACATTCTAAGGTCATCAGCTTGGCACCCCAGGGCAGATATTCCAGCTCCTGAGCAGTCAGGGAGCCCTGAGCGCCGGCCAGGAAGCCACGGGTGTAGGCCTCGTACAGCTCAATGTCGAAGTTGACCTTGCTCAGGTCCTTTTCGTCCTCGGCGGTGTGGTTGGCACCGAAGCGGATGGAGTCACCGAAGTCATTGATAGACAGGCCGGGCATGGTGGTGTCCAGATCGATGACACACACGCCCTCGCCGGTGGTCCGGTCAATGAGAATGTTGTTCAGCTTGGTGTCGTTGTGGGTAACACGCAGCGGCAGCTTGCCCTCACGCAGGGCCTGCATAGCCACGGAGCAGTCCGCCTTGCGGTCCATTACAAACTGAATTTCAGCCTGGACCTGGGCAGCACGGCCCATTTTGTCAGCCTCCAGTGCGGCAATGAACTTTTCAAAGCGATTTTCCGTGTCGTGGAACCGGGCAATGGGCTCGTGCAGGGTTTCCGCAGGATACCCCTGGAGCATGTACTGGAACCGGCCAAAGGCTCTTGCGGAGGCTTCAAACAACTCCGGAGTGGCCTTTTGGTAGCAGTCGGTATTCTCAATAAAGGGGGTCAGACGCCACACCTTTCCGTTGCAGTCGGTGTAGTAGTCCTTGCCGTCCCTGGTCTTCACCAAGCTCAAGGTCTCCCGGAGGGGGTCACCGCCTGCGGCAATGATCTTTTCACGCAGATAGGAGGTGATGCCCACCATATTTTCCATCAGCTCTTCCGGATGGGGGAAGGCAGCGGAGGAAAGGCCCTGCAGAATGAAACGGATGCAGTCACCGTCCTGAGGCTGGCAGATCACGCAAAAGGTATCGTTGATATGGCCCTGACCGTAACGGACTGCACCCATCAAGGTCGCGGGGAAGTCGTAAGCGGACAGAACCTGGGAAAGTACCTCCGGCTGGGAGGGAAGATAAAGCTGTTCCATGGAAATTGCCTCCATATTTCAAAAATTCTTCACACATTATAGTACACAATAAAACAATTTTCAACTATATTAAAAAAATACGTAAAAAATCACATTATTTGTAAAAAATATTGCGCTTGGGATTTCGCGGTGCTATAATACAGCCAATCGGGAGAGGCTCCCGGAAAAAAGAAAGGAGAAAAATTTGAAAGAAAGCGTAAAGAAGGGCGGCCTAAAAGCAACCCTTCTGAAGTACTCCAAGCGGTACTTCATTGATGCTATGGGGGCGATGGCAAACGGCCTGTTTGCTTCGCTTCTGATGGGCACCATTATCAAAACCCTTGGCCAGCAGTTAGGAAACCTGTTGGCCGGAACCCCCTGGCAGGTGATCACGGACGCCTTGGTGCAGATCGGTGACTTTGCCTGCGCCGCAGACGGCTGTGCCATGGCAATGGCCATTGGCTATGCTCTGAAGGCCCACCCCCTGGTACTGTTTTCCCTGGCGGCTGTGGGCGTTGCTACCGATACCTTAGGCGGTGCCGGCGGTCCGCTGGCAGTGCTGATCGTGGCCATTGTGGCCTCGGAGGTCGGTATGCTGGTCAGTAAAAAGACCAAAGTCGATGTGATCGTCACACCCTTTGTGACCGTGGTAGTCGGCTGCGCCCTGGCACTGCTGATCGCAGGTCCCATTGGAGAAGGCGCAAAGGCCCTTGGCGGCATTATCCGCTGGGCAACATTGCAGCAGCCGCTGGTGATGGGCATTGTGATCTCGGTGGTGATGGGCATGATCCTGACCCTTCCCATCAGCTCCGCTGCCATCTGCGCCAGCTTAGGACTGACCGGTCTTGCCGGCGGTGCGGCGGTGGCAGGCTGCTGTGCCCAAATGATCGGCTTTGCCGTGATCTCGTTCCGGGAAAACCGCTGGGGCGGACTGATCGCCCAGGGCTTGGGAACCTCTATGCTTCAGGTGCCCAATATCTTCAAAAACCCCCGGATCTGGATCGCACCCACCCTGGCTTCTGCCATTACAGGCCCCCTGGCTACGACCCTGTTCCATTTGGAAATGAACGGAACGGCCGTGTCCGGCGGTATGGGCACCTGCGGTATGGTAGGCCCCATCGGCGTGATCTCCGGCTGGCTGAGTCCTACTGCGGAGGCAATTGCCGAAGGCGCTGCGGCCATCACCCCCGGCGTTATGGATTGGGTAGGTCTGCTGCTGATCTGCATCGTACTGCCTGCGGTGCTGAGCTTTGTGTTTAACGAAATTTTGCGCAAGCTCGGCTGGGTCAAAGACGGCGATATGAAGCTTTCTGTATAATATAACAAACTGGGTGCTGCTCATTTTGCAGCACCCAGTTTTTACGATATCATTTAGCATTTTGCATTATGCAGTTCGCATTACTCCTGCTCCCAGTTGTGCCAGACGTTCTGCACATCGTCATCGTCTTCCATAATGTCGATGAGCTTTTCCATCAGCTTGATATGCTCTTCGCTTTCCAGCTTCTGGTAGTTCTGGGGGACCATTTCGATCTGCGCAGAGGCAAAGCTATACTTCTTTGCGGTCATGGCATCGGCAACGGCGTTGAAATCGTCGGGATCGGTGTAGATGGTGAAGCAGTCTTCCTCAGCCTCAAAATCATCGGCGCCGCAGTCCATAGCGTCCATCATTACGGTGTCTTCGTCATAGTCACCGTCTTCGTTGTCGATCACCAGCACGCCCTTCTTGTCAAAGCTCCAGCTCACGCAGCCGCTGGCGCCCAAATTGCCGCCGAACTTGTCGAAGTGGTGGCGCATAGAGCCGGCGGTACGGTTGCGGTTGTCGGTCATGGTCTCCACGATCACGGCAACACCGCCGGGGCCGTAGCCTTCGTAGGTGATGGATTCGTAGCTGTCACCGCCGCCTGCACCGGCAGCCTTCTCCAAGCAACGCTTAATGTTGTCGTTGGGCATATTGGCAGCCTTGGCCTTGGTGATGACGGTGGCCAAACGGGAGTTGTTGGCAGGATCGGTGATGCCGCCGCCTTCCTTGACGGCGACGATCAGCTCTTTTGCGATCTTGGTGAAGGCGGCAGCACGCTTGGCGTCCTGTGCGCCCTTGGTCTTTTGAATATTATGCCATTTGGAATGTCCGGACATGGTTATCTACCTCTCACAAAAATAAATTCAATGTATTTTAGCACAACTAAACAGGAAAAATCAACACATCAGGCGAAGAAATTCATGCAATCGCTATGATTTTTTGAAATTTCCACCTGAAGCTGGGGGAATTTGGCGGAAATTGCCGCTGCCAAAATGGCGCACACCGGGTTTTCCGTGTGGAAATGACCGGCATCGATCAGGTTGATGCCCAGCTCCTTGGCGTCCCAAAACTGGTTGTAGCGCACATCGGCGGTGACAAATGTGTCGCAGCCTGCGTAAAATACCTGTTTTAAAGAGCCTGCACAGGCACCGCCGCCTACTGCTACCCGGTTTACCGGCTTTCCGCAGTTTACATAACGCAGTCCGTCGCAGCCCAATGCGGTCTTGACCGTCTCCAAAAAGGCGGAAAGGGGTTGACTCTCTACTTGCCCCTGGCGCAGCAGGCCGTAATCCCGGCCCAGCTCGTCAGTCCCTACAGGGCTGATCACCTGAATATCCTGAAGACCCAACGAAGCGGCTAAAGTGTCGTTGACGCCGCCGGGAGCGCAGTCCAAATTGGTGTGGGCGTTGAGATGGGCAATGCCGTTTTCGATCAGGTACAGGGCGTTTTTACCCTGGGCGCTTTCGTCGGTCAAAAAGCCTTGCTCCCACAAAAGAGCGTGATGGGTCACCAAAAGCTCTGCACCCATTTCCTTTGCCTCTTTACATACCGCCTCAAAGGGATCCAGGGCCACCAGCACCTTGGTCACCGGGGCATCCATATGGCCGCAGTTCAGGCCTACACGGTCCCAGCTTTCTTTCATATAGGTGGGGGCAAGCGTCTGCACACATTGCAGAATATCTTTGACAGTAATCATCCTTGTTCCTCCTTTAAAAATGACAATTCCGGCTGCTGGGCCAGCAGCTTCAGCTCCTGTAAGATACGCACCTTTTCCGCGTCGGCGTGTTCTGCCTGTCCATCCACAGCTCGCTGCAGCCGGGAAAGGACCTGGCGGTAGTAGGCAGGAAGCTCCGTAGAAGGGTTTTCCAGCAGGGCAGGGGGGAAATGGCACTCAGCCGGGGTCAGGGCAAAGCCGGGGCGGTAGCCTGCTTCCATAACGGTGTACAAAAATCGTCCATCCCGGACCACGGCCTCCTCATAGATCCGAAAGTCGTTGTCAGATAAGTATTTCCGCAAATAGGGAGTCCGGGACTGGCATTGCAAAATCAGCCGGTATTGGCTGCTTTTCAGCCAGGGCGCGTTTTGCAGGATGCTCATGATGGTGTCAGCGCCCATACCGGCGCAGACCAGGGTGTCAAAATCCCGGGGAAAGCCTTTTAGTCCGTCACTGAGAAAAAACTGTATTTTGTTCGAAACGCCGTATTTGGCAGCGTTGCGAACGGCGCTTTGCAGCGGCCCTTCGTTTACATCCCCGGCATAAACATAGCTGGCAGTGCCTGTTTGAAGCAGATGGATGCTTAAGTACCCGTGGTCACAGCCCACATCTGCCACCCGTTCGCCCGGGGCAACCAGGCCGCAGCAGACCTGCAGCCGTGGAGATAATGTAATACCCATAGTACCTCCTGAGTGAAAAAGGTGCGCTGCAAAAAACTTGCAACGCACCCGGTCTATTACTGTGCCTTTTCAGCCTGGTCAGCCTCGTAGGCTTCCAGGAAGTGATTCAGCTGAGCCAGGAACGCATCACAATCGATGTCGTGGACCTGACATGCCTCTTCAACGGTCTCGCCCCGGGAGGAGGGGCAGCCCAGGCAATGCATACCGATGGCGAAGAACAGCGGCGCAGCCTGCGGCGCAATGTCCAGCACATCACCGATAATGGTATTTTTTTCGATTTTTACAGCCATAATATGGACCTCCTAAATTATTTCCTGCCATATTATAACCCCTTATGACGAAAAAAACAAGAGGGAAATAAGATCAATATCATTTAATTCATAAGGAAAGATTATTTTCCGGCAAGGCCCTTCAGCCAATGAAGATCCTGTCGGCTTACAATTCCCATCAGGGTCAAAAGACTGAAAAACAGCAGCATAAAGGCACCGGCCTGGACAAAGGCGTTGGGCAGGGCCTGACACAGCAGAAGGGAAAGACAAGTGGCAAGGGCTATCGTAGCCGGTGTTTTCAGCTTCACAGGAAGTCTTGCGGTGCGCAGCAGCAGCCGTAGGCTGAGGATGAAGTTTAAAAGATGGGTTACAAGAAAGCTGAAAAAATACCCTTGCATCCCATATTTGGGCAACAAAATATATAAAAACAGCACATCCAGCGCTGCGGTCAGCACATTATACCGCACGCAGATCTTTTGCTGTCCCAGCCCCTTGTTCATGGCATCAATGATGGCGTCGCAGTAGAGCATAGGCGCTAAAAAGGCGTAGCGGGACAGGTAAGTGCCTGCGTCCAGGCTGCGGTAAAGGCGCATACACAGAGGCTGCGCGGAAATGTGCAGCAACGCGCCTGTCAGGCAGCTATACAGCAACACGATGCGCAGGCTCTTTCTTGCCAGGTAAACGATACGTTTTTGACTGCCTGCGGCGGCACACCGGGCCATTTCCGGGATAAGCAGCTCTGCCAGGCTGAACACGATGGCTGCCGGAAACATCAGCACCGGGAAGACCATGGCGCACACGGTGCCGAAAACCGCCAAGGGGTCGGCAGCCCCGGAAAAAAGCGCCAGTCTTTTGGGTACGATCAAGTTTTCAGTGGTGGAAATGCAGGCTTTTAAGTCATCTGCTAAAGCCAGGGGAAAGGCGGTGCTTACCAGCCGTTTGCACAAGGGGAAGGGCGGCGCTTTGGGGGCGTGTTCCAAAAGCCGCAGAATACTTAAGATGATCAGCGTCACGCAGGCACCGACACTGCTGCCCAGGACCACGCTCTGACAGGCTCTCCCCGGATCACTGCCTGCCCAAAGGGTCAGGGCCAGCATGGTAGCTCCCATAGAACATAGCTGCTCTGCAATCTCTGTAACGGATAGCGCCCGGATGCGACCCGCGGCGGTAAAGTAGCCGGTCATCACGCCGCAAAGACAGCTTACAGGCAGCATACAGGCCAATAGCCGTATGGCAGCCACAGTTTGGATGCTGCCGATCCAGTTCGACGCGATCATGGGTGCAAACAGGTACAGCAGAAGACCGATACATCCGCTGCAGATGATGCTGTAGGTCACACAGCCGGACAGGATGTGACAAATATGTTCCTTGCGGTTTCGGCCCAGCTCTGCCGCAGTCAGGTACATGGCAGTGGTGCGGATGCCTGCGCTGGCAGCGGTCATGGCCATACCGCCTACAGAAAGCACAAGCTGCAGCAGCCCCACGCCGGCGGCACCGATCTGTCCGGAGATATACACCTGGAAAGAGGTGGATACCAGCCGCAGCAGCAGGTTTACACCGGTCAGCAGCAGGGCGTTGTAAAAAATTGGTGACTTCCCGGACAAAACGATCCCCCCTTGTCCCATACATCACAGTATGCGCAAAAAGGGGGGAGTATGCTATGGATTATATTGGGCGCACAGGTGGCTCAGGGGACACACATCGCATTTAGGACTTCTGGCGGTGCAGATATCCCGTCCGAACAGGACGATGCGGTGACAGAAATCACTGCTTTCCTCCGGCGGCAAAATGGCCCGAAGCTGTTTTTCCACCTTCTCTGGATCTGTTCCGGTGGAAAGTCCCAATCTGCCGCAAATACGGATGCAGTGGGTGTCGCAAACCACACTGCCCGGCACGCCGTAAAGGTCACCCAGCAGTAAATTGGCAGTTTTGCGTCCCACGCCGGGCAGTGCCAGCAGCTCGTCCATAGAGCCGGGGACCTTGCCGCCGTGATGGGTCAGAAGCTTTTGACAGGCGTAGACGATATCGGCTGCCTTTTGCCGGTAGAAGCCACAGGAATGAATATATCCTTCAATATCCGAGATCTGAGCAGAGGCAAGGGCTTCCAAAGTGGGATAGGCCTGAAACAGGGCAGGCGTTACCAAATTGACCCGGGCATCGGTGCACTGGGCAGACAGCCGCACCGCGATCATCAGCTCGTAATCCTTTTGATAGTTCAGGGCACAAAGGGCCTGTGGGTACTGCTTTGTCAGCAGATCGATCACTTCGCGTGCTTTCTTTTGCATAGCGATCCCTCCTTTTCCAACAGTTTATCATAAAATGCGCCTGTTGAAAAGAAGAAAAATACGCTGTCACATTATTGCCACTTCCGGGATAAAATGGACTATACCGTCTGGCAGGCCGGCGACCGGACGTGGCTTTGGGGCAGTGGGTTAAGTCCACTGCCCCGGCATGTTAAGCAGGAGGATCGATGCACTCTGCGGACAAGGCGGAAAGCTCATAGGCGGTGCGTTCTGTAGCACCGTCCGGGGTCAGCTTGGTGTAGACCCGGCTTTGCAGCCGGCCTTTTACGCTGATCCATTGTCCCACGCCGCACTGGGAAAGCTCCTGGGCAGTGCGTCCCCATAAAATACAGGGCAGATAATCGGCCCGGCGAAATGCCCGGGGTACGGCAACCATCACATCACAGATCTCCCGGCCCAATGGCGTTCTGCGATAGGTGGGTACTCGGCATACTGGCCCTTCGATCAGGGCTTCGTTGATGGGCTCGCCTTCCTCCGCGACAATGTCCGTAGCGAAAACGAAGATCAAAAGCCGCCGCAGACCGTCCTGCCGCTGGTTGTGGGAACGGATCTGTCCGGTGACAGAAAGCATAGACCCGGCGGTGGGGTCCAGGCGGAACAGAATTTGCTCCTGAACGATCACCGGCAAAAGATCCACAGCGCCGGAAAGCCTGGGTACTTCCAAAACAAACCGGTAAAACCGCCGTCCGTGATTTTCGTGGGAAAACTGGGGAAGATCCTGCAGGCTGCCCCGCAGAACGATGCTGTTATGCTCCATAGAACCACCTCAAAAAGCGTTGTATGGAACATCCTATGGCTGTGCTCCGGCAAAAAGACCATCCCCTGGATAAAGTTTTATGACAGGATTAGCTTGCAAAACGGACACGGACAGGGTATGATAGAAGTATATTTAAATGAGGGGGTATCCTTTATGAAACGGAAAATCGAATTATGGGATGAAGCCGGCCATATTTTGTCCAGCGTGGGCAAGGGCGTTTTGCTGACAGCGGCTGCTGACGGCAAGGTCAACACCATGACCATTGGCTGGGGTACTTTGGGCATTGAATGGTCAAAGCCCATCTTTATTGCCTTTGTCCGGGAGAGCCGGTATACCAAGGAGCTGCTGGACAAAAATCCGGAATTTACGGTGAATATTCCCTACGGTGAATATGACAAATCCATTTTAGGCATCTGCGGAACCCGTTCCGGCAGAGATATGGACAAGATAAAGGAACTGGGACTGACCTTAGAGCCGTCGGAAACCGTCAGCGTGCCGGGCATCCGGGAGCTGCCGCTGACGCTGGAGTGCAAGGTCATCTACAAGCAGGAGCAGGATGAGCACGCCATCAACGAGGAAAATACCCAGCATTATTATCCCAAGGAGGGACCGCAGCAGAAAGGGGATTACCATACGGCTTACTACGGCCAGGTTACTGCTGCGTATATCATTGAATAGTTGACGAAACCGTAAAATAATGGTATAATCAAACATTATGTGTGTAAAGGAGGTGCCGGAAAATGAAGAAAGACGGTCTTTGGCGTTGGTATTTGCGATCCTTTAGGCCCTGGATCCCGGCACTGATTTTGCTGGTTTTATGCCATGTGGCAATTGCCTGCCTGGGCGTAGGCTTTGCGTTGGGCAGCCAGGAGGTCATCGATACTGCGGTAAACGGTGCGAAAACCGGTGAGCATCAGCCCTTTGTCTATGCCTGTATCAAACAGGCAGCACTAATCCTTTCCATTATCGTGATCAATGCAGCGTCCCACCTGATCCATGAACAGCTTATGGCGGTTATGGACCGGGACTGGAAGCATAACCTGCTGCACCGGCTGCTCCGGGGAGAGTTTGCCGCTGTTTCCAAGTATCACACCGGTGAACTGCTGAACCTGATGAACAATGATGTTCGGATCATGATCACCAGTGTGCTGAATTTGCTGCCTTCCATTGCAACCATGAGCACCAAGCTGATCGCGGCCCTGAGCGTGCTGATCGCAATGGAGCCAAAGCTGACTTATGTGGTGGTGATCGCCGGCGTTACCGTGGTGATCGTTACCGGCTTTATCCGCCGCAAGCTGAAATCCCTGAACAAGCAGGTCAGCAAGGCCCAGGGTAAGGTCTCCGGCTTTATTCAGGAGACCCTGGAAAAGCTTTTGATGGTCCAGGCTATGGACATATCCGATGTGATCGACGACCGGGCGGATGTGCTGCTGTTAGAGCGGTACAAGCTGCAAAAGAAACGGAAAAATATTTCCGTGCTGTCCAGACTCTGTATGAGTATTTTGGCCTACGGCTCTTCCTTTGGCGCGCTGGCTTTCTGCGCCAACGGTATTTTGCAGGGAACCATGAGCTTTGGCACCCTGACGGCCATTACCCAGTTGGTATCGCAAATTCGCGGTCCTTTTACCAGTATGTCCGGCATCGGCCCTCAGTATGCGGCAATGTGCGCCGCGGCAGAGCGGCTGAAGGAGTTGGAGGATCAATGCAGCTACGAAGAAATTCAGCGCAAGGACACCCGGCGAATCTATGAACAGGCTACCTGCATTGAAGCCCGGGAGCTGACCTTTGCCTACGACCGGGACTATGTGTTCGACCATGCCAGCTTCACCCTGCCGAAGGGCAGCTTTGGTGTGATCACCGGCCACTCCGGTATCGGCAAAAGTACATTGCTGAAGCTGCTTTTGGGTATATTCCCACCCCAGTCCGGTTCCTTAAGTATTGTCACGGAGGAAGATCACATTCCAACAGACCGTACGGTACGTCGGCTGTTTGCCTATGTGCCTCAGGGTAATTTGCTGTTAAGCGGAACACTCCGGGATAACCTGTTGGTGACCAACAAGGATGCTACCCAGGAGGAGATCGACCGGGCCATTTACATCAGCGCGATGGATGCCTACCTGCCTACCTTGCCGGAGGGATTGGACACCGTAGTGGGTGAAAATGCCCTGGGGCTTTCCGAGGGTCAGGCGCAGCGGCTGAGCATTGCCCGTGCCATTTTGAGCAACGCTCCCATTTTGCTGCTGGACGAGGCGACCTCTGCCCTGGATGACGAAACGGAAAAACAGGTTCTGCAGCGGATCCGGGAGCTTCCCGGCAAGACCTGCATTGCTGTAACCCACCGCAGTGCCGCCACGGAGGTGGCCGACTGGGCATTGGAGATGCACGAAGGCAAGTGTACAGTCAAATTTAAAAACCCAACATGATCCAAAGCAGGTGCCGCCGATGGCACCTGCTTTTTCAGTCTGTCAAAAACCCCTGTCATTGCGAGCCAGTGCGCACACTGGCGTGGCAATCCGTTTCTCAAAAAAATCCGTTTTTGCTTATTTTTCAGGTAAAACATATACTTTTAGGAACGGATTCCCACGTCGCTTCGCTCCTCGGAATGACACGTATTTCGGAAAAGGTACTTTTTTGACACTCTGCCAAAGCAGGTGTCGCCAAAGACACCTGCTTTTTGTATCAGGGAGGATATTTCCGATTTGTTGCGGCAAAGGAACGACAAATTGGGACTTAAGCACATCGTTTCTTTACTTGCTATTTTACCCTAAGCGGTATATAATAATTCCAACAACCTTGAAAGGACCTTTTATGATCAAGACCTTTGAATTACAGCCCGGTGTTATCCTGCGGTGCTGTCAGGACAGCCGGTTTAAAATGAACTGCCTGAGTGTTCAGCTTGTACGGCCTGCCTGCCGGCAGGAGGCGGCTGCCAATGCGTTAATGCCGGCGGTGCTGCTGCGTGGCACGCAAAGCTGTCCGGATCTGCGGGATATTACCCTTCGGCTGGACGATTTGTACGGGGCTTCTGTAGGGGCGCTCGTTCGCCGGGTGGGAGATTATCAGACCACGGGCCTGGCCTGCGGTTTTACAGAGGATCGGTTCGCCCTGAACGGTGATGCTATTTTAGAGCCTATGGCTGACTTCTTACAGGAGCTTTTGCTGAAGCCAAGGCTGGAGCAGGGGATATTCTGCAAGGAATTTGTGGAAAGCGAAAAGCGCAATCTGCTGGCAGCCATTGAAGCCAGAAAAAACGATAAGCGGCTGTATGCCGCCGGACAACTGACGAAGTTTATGTGTGCTGCCGATCCGGTGGGAATTCCCCGGCTGGGAGAGCCGGAGGATGTGGCTGCATTGGAGCCGGAGGGCTTATACCGCCACTATGAGAAGATTTTGCGGGAAAGCACCGTAGAGCTATTTTATGTAGGCGCCCAGGCGCCGGAACGGATTTGCGGGCTTCTTTCCCGGCTCTTTGAGAATACCCCCCGGCAGCATTGTCCGCTGCCGCCGCAGACACCCTTCCGGGACGGCGGCAAAACACGCAATGAAGAATTTTTGGACGTGACCCAGGCCAAGCTGCAAATGGGCTTTTTGTCGCCTGCTACCATCAAGACAACAGACTTTGCGGTGATGCAGGTGCTTTGCAGCGTTTTTGGCAGCAGCTCTATCAGTAAGCTGTTTATGAATGTACGGGAGAAAATGTCCCTGTGCTACGATATCGGTTCGTCCTACCAGGGCACCAAGGGGATTTTGACGGTGGGTGCCGGCATGGACCAGGATCAGGTGGAAACCGTGGAGCAGGAGGTTATGAACCAGTTGGAGCAGTGCCGTCGGGGAAATATCTCCGCCTTGGAGCTGGAAGCTGCCCGGCAGTCTTTGCTCAGCTCTTTGCGCAGCGTTCACGACAGCCCCGGTGCTATTGAAAACTATTATGCCACCGCCGCATTAAGCGGCCTTGGTATGTCTATCCAGGAATATATGGATCAGGTATCTCAGGTAGATGTGTCCCAGCTTGCTCAGGCAGCCCAAAGTCTGCAGCTTCACAGCGTGTATACCTTAAAGGGGGTGCAGTAATGGACTTGCGTCACTATCCCCGTTTGGATGAACGGATCTGTTGGGATACTCTGCCCAACGGGATGAAGCTTGCGGTCATTCCCCGTCAGGGCTTTTCCCGGAAAATGGCCTATTTTATCACCGGTAACGGCTCTATGCACCGGCAGTTTACCCTGGACGGTCAGGATCATAACGCGCCCATGGGTGTTGCCCACTTTTTAGAGCACAAGCTCTTTGATATGCCGGGACGGGATATTTCCGGAGAATTTGCGGAAATGGGCGCATCGGTGAATGCCTTCACTACCTACGATATGACCGCCTACTATTTTTCCTGCACAGACCGGTTTTTTGACAGTCTGAAGCTGTTGCTGGAGTTTGTGACACAGCCTTATTTTACACAGCAGACTGTGGATAAGGAGCAGGGGATCATCGGTCAGGAGATCGATATGAACGAGGATGCCCCGGAAACACGGATGTTTGAGCAGCTTGTGGATGCTATGTACACTGCCCATCCCATCCGGGAACCGATCTTAGGCACCCGGCAGAGCATCCGTCAGATCACCCCTCAGGTGCTATACGATTGCCACCGGGCTCTGTACAGTCCGCAGAATATGCTGCTGTGTGTCATCGGTGATGTGGACCCCAATGAGGTTCGCAGCCAGGCAATACGCGGCACTTCCCAAATGCCTTGCACGCAGGTCACACTGGACCGGTGCTGGCCTGAGGAAATGACTGTCCGTGTGCCACGGGTCTGCTCCAAAATGGAGGTGGCCCGGCCTATGTTCCAGTTGGGCTTCAAATGCCCGGACCCGGGCAAGGGGGATGCGGCCATCTATCAGGAATTTGTGGGTGACCTGGCAGCGGAGGCACTGTTTGGCGAGTCATCCCGGCTGTATTTGGAGCTGTATCAGCAGGGTCTGATCGATCCGTCCTTCGGCGGCGGTTTCGATACGGTGTCCGGCATGGCAATGCTGTCTGCCAGCGGCGACAGTGACCATCCGGAGCAGGTCCGGGATGCCATTTTAAAGCAGGCGCAGGTTCTGGCGCAGCAGGGGATCGACGAGAAGGATTTCCTGCGGATGAAGCGCAGTGCCCTGGGTGCAAGAATTCACAATTTAGACAGCTTTGACTCCACCTGCTTCCGGGTGGCAGCCTACTATTTTTCCGGCTTTGACTATTTCCGTTTCCCGGAGATCTACGAAAGCGTCCAGGCAGAGGATGTTCGCCAATTTATCGAAAAGACTGTGATCCCGGAACGGTGCTGTTTATCCGTCATTGAACCAAAGGAGGAACAATCATGAGTACAATAACCTTTCCTGGCCTGGGATTGGAGCTGAATCCCCCCAGGGGCTTCGCCATCCCCGGCACCGACTTTATGATCTACTTTTACGGCGTGATCATTGCTGTGGGCCTGGTGCTGGCAGTGATCTACGGCATGCGCCGCAGTAGCCAGTTCGGCCTGAAGCAGGACGATATTTTGGACGGCGTGCTGTTTATCGTGCCCGTTGCCATTATCTGCGCCCGGGCATATTACTGCATCTTTGAGTGGGAGCAATACCACAGCTTTGCCGATTTGATCAACATCCGCAAGGGTGGCCTGGCCATTTACGGCGGCGTCATCGGTGCAGCCGTTGGCGTGGTGGTGTTCAGCCGGATCAAAAAGGTGAGCCTGCCGGCGGTGCTGGATCTGGTGGCCCTGGGTTTTCTCATCGGACAGTCTATTGGCCGCTGGGGTAACTTCATCAACCGGGAGGCCTACGGTGCACCAACCGAGTTTTTCCTGAGAATGGGCCTTGTGGTGGACGGTCAGCAGCAGTATTTCCATCCCACCTTCCTATACGAATCCCTATGGAACGCTGTTGGTTTTATTGTGCTGCATTTTCTGTCGAAAAAGCGGCAATACGACGGACAGATCGCTTTGAGTTATGTGGCATGGTACGGCTTGGGCAGAGCCATGATCGAAGGCCTGCGGATGGATAGCCTCTATTTGGGACCCTTCCGTGTCAGCCAGCTTTTGGCGGCGGTATCCTGCGCAGCCGCAGTGGTGGTGCTGTTGGTGATGAATATGAGGCCCCACGACCGTGCAAAGCTGTTTGTCAACCGCATAGCTGCGGAAGCCGCCGAAGCGGAGGAAGCAGCAGAGGAAGCAGCAGAGGAAGCAGCAGAGGAAGACGGTGAGACGGCAGAAGCAGTCGAAACCGCCGAAACTGTCGAAACCGCCGAAGGTCAGGCACAGTAATGCACATAAAAACGGCCGTGTCCGGAATGGGACACGGCCGTTTTCATATCCAATTAACCTTCGAAATCAGCCTCGTCGGCAGCAACAGCGGCCTCCTCGGAAGCTTCTTCTGCGATTTCCTCAGTAGCCTCGGCTTCTTCCTCACAGCAGCAGTTTTCACAGGCGCAGGAGTCGCAGTCGTCCTCACAGGGACATTCGTCACAGTCGTCCTCGCACTGGCAGTCACAGTCGCATACGCACTGACCGTCGCACAGGCACTGCAGTTTCCCCAGCATCTTTTTACACCAGGCAACGATCCGGTCACCGTAGGTGGCGGCAATATAAACAATGCCGGCAATTGCGGCCAAAACAGCCAGGATCTTCAAAATAATATTGATCGCTTTCATAATTATGGACCTCCATTCCATTGAGTTTCTAAGTCCAGTATAACCAATCTCTGTGAAAAATGCAACTAAAAATTATACATATCCGTAAAGTCCCCGGACACTGATCTCGCCGGAACTGACAGTTTCTGTTTTCCCGTCCTGAAAACGGACGATCAGGCTGCCGTCGTCAGTTAAATCCAGTGCCGTGCCGTAGCGTCTTTCATCACCTCGCAGCAAAACGACCTGCTGACCTAAGGTCATACAATCTGCTTTGTAGCGATCCATAATCGTTTGCTTCTGAGAAAAAAGACCGGAACGCATACGGTGCAGAGCCAAAATCATGTGACCGGCAAGGGGAGCAGGGGAGAGCTGTACGCCGCACATAGCCAGGGAGGTAGCCATATCCTGAAGCTGGGCAGGAAAATCCTCTTTTTGGTGACAGCAATTGAGTCCGATTCCGACGATCGCCCACTGCACCAGGCCGGTGGTGCTGTCCACAGACAGCTCTGTTAAAATGCCTCCCAGCTTTTTGCTGCCTACCACAAAATCGTTGGTCCATTTGATCTGCGGCCGTAAATGGGCCGCTTGTTCTACTGCGTCGCACACAGCCTCTGCCACGCAGCAGGTCAGGTGCATCAGCTCCTGGGGCTTGCAGTTGGGGCGCAGTACTGCTGACAGGTATACACCAAGCCCCTCAGGGGCGTGAAAGCTCCGTCCAAGGCGGCCGCGACCGGCAGTTTGTGCGCCTGCAATCACCACAGTGCCCTCCGGTGCGCCCTTGGCTGCCAGTTCTTTGGCGGTGGTGTTGGTAGAGGGCAGGCTGTCATAATCATAAATGCAGTTCTGCCAGGGGTGATCCCCCGGCAGAACAGAAAGAATATCTTGTTTCATAGGTTAGTCAATATCATCGAGGATTTCTTCAGGAGGCACATCCAATACTTCAGGTCTGGCGAGAATACGTTTAAAGTGCTTGAAGAATGCGGCGTAGTAGAAGCCGTCCACGATTCGCTCATCCATAGTAAATTTGCAGTCTAAGTACTTGCGCTGTACGACGGAGCCGTCCTCCTGTACCTCCAGGGCCCTGCGCTTGCAGCCGAAGGAGCCAAATACAGGCAAATTGCCAAAGTCGTACAGATGGTGGTATATAGGAGGAATACCCAAAGAACCCATGGATGTGAAGAACACAGAGCCGTGGAACGGGCTGACCTCCAAAAGGAACTTGGGCAGCAGACCGAAGTAATCCAAAGTCCGCAGCAGCCAGACTACGAACTTCAAAACCACACCAGGAATCAGCATCAGCGCGTGGGCAGTTTGGTCGAAGCTGGAGTCTAAGGGGGTGTTTTTGACTTCCTCTACCTTTTCGTTCAGCTTTCTGTAAACGTCTTCGGCGGTATCGCTGGGGGACAGATGTACCTTGATTACGGTTTCCGGGGAATCGGAGGTCATTTCCTTTTTGATGGTCATGCAAAACTGCAGATCTTTACCTCTGGAATAGATCTTTTGTCCGCCGATAAACCGGTTCAGCTTGGGGTACTTTGCGATGGCTCGGCAGTAGCAGGCCAAAAGCACATGGGTCAGACCAAAGCTGGTCAGGCCTTCTCTGCGTTTTTGACGGATGTAACGCTCCACATGGGTGATCTCAAAAGCTTCTGTAAAGTAGTTGGTGGAGGTATTCCGGGTCACCATAATGTAGGGAGAGACCTGGTTCATAGGCGGTTCAGTACGGATGCGCCGTCCGTCACTGCGGTCACCCCAGGTGGGGTGGTATTCGCCAACAGGATGCCGGTCGGTGGCCATAATGGCGAAAATTACACCCAGGACCATTAACAGATCGGCACAGCCTGCACGGTAACCGCCCAGGTTTTCCAAAACCGCATTACCGGTCAGGATCTGCAGGAAGCTGCCGGAGAACAGAGCGTGTCTGTACATATAGCCAACAGCCAGCATAGGGATGCTCACAGCCGGAATGGTCAGCCAGGCACGGCTGGATTTTTCAGAGGTAAGCTGGGTGTAGAAAATGGCAATGGCTAAGAAAATGATACCGTAGAGAATGGTGATCATGGTGTCAAAGGGCTTGAAATTGCCGTTTTTGAAGACACAGAAGAAGTAGATCATCATCATCCATACAGGGATGGCGGTTTTGTAGAACCGCTCCTTTCCGTTTATCAGGGCAATGAGCGCATACAGTATGGCGGCAGCAATCGGCAATATGATTTGACTCCACAGGCCGGTGCCTTCCTCACCGGCAAACAAAACGCGGGTCACAGCCGAACCGATCATACACAGGGCCATCAGCCACGTCAGCGGATTTTTCATGCTGACGTAAATTCTTGTTTTGTTTTCCATAACACCGTAATCATATCAAAAAACTGCAGAATACGCAAGAAAAATATGAACAAATTTAAAATTATAACAAGGACGCTGCGAAATGATCCGCAACGTCCCCTGTGACTTCATAGTTAAAGAATTTTTCGGTTTATCGTTTTTAATATGGCAACACACCCTTCTACCCAAGGAGAAACCTTTGCACAGAGGGCCTGCAGCAGCGCAGTAAAATGGGGGTATCATACGTTTTGAAGTTGGGCAATAAACTGTGGGTCAGTGCCGCAGCAGCCGCCTAAAACGGAAGCTCCCATAGCCTGGCATTGTGCCATAAGATTGCCAAATTCCTCCGGCGACATAGGGTAATGGGGAAGACCGTCCGGTCCGATCACCGGATTGCCGGCATTGGGCTTGCATACAAGCGGTCCTTTTACATACCGGCGCAGCTTGCTCACAAGTCCGGGAAGCATCGTGTCAGCGGCAACGCAGTTAAAGCCAACAGCCGCAGCGCCCGCTTGCTCCAAGGCCTGCAAAACCGGTCCCACCTCCCGGCCGGAGAACAGACTGCCGTCCGGCTGCATAGTAAAGGTGTACATAACCGTTTGCGCCCCCTCCAGCTCAGCGGCAGTCAAAATAGCCTCAGCCTCAGTGGGGTACATCAGGGTCTCCGCTGCCAAAAGATCGGCACCGCCCTCCAAAAGACCAACGATCTGCTGTCGGTAGTTTTCCACCAGCAGGTCAAAGCAGGCTTCGTCGTAGCTGTCTGTGAAGGCTGCCAGTGTGGTCAGGTTTCCGGCCACCAGGGCCCGATCCCCGGCGGCCTCACGGCTCAATTGTACCAGCCGGGCATTGATCGTTTGTGTTTGCTTTTCCAGTCCCTGCTTTTCAAGGGCAATGGGCTGGGCTTGAAAGGTGGGGGCATAGATCACCTTGCTTCCGGCATCCACATACTGCCGCTGCAGCTTAATCAGTGCATCCGGATGCTCCAGGATCCACGTTTCTGTACAGCAGCCCCGGGGCATACCGGCCTTTTGCAGATTGGAGCCGGTGGCTCCGTCCAAAATCAGCGGTCCTGTTTGCAATAAAGCGCAGAATTCAGACTTTGTCAGCATAGGAAAATCCTTTCTGTAACGTAGTAACCGTATTATACTTTAATGGGAAAAATAATGCAACGGTTATTGACTAATAAATGGGAATTTGTTATGATGGACCAAATTTTAAAAAGGAGATCTTACCAATGAAAAAGACTGTTCTTCGTCAGTATGCCAAACTGATCGTGCAAGTGGGCGTTAATGTCCAAAAGGGTCAGGATGTAATGATTTACGCGGATCTGGATCAGCCGGAATTCGTGCAGATGGTGGTAGATGAGGCTTATAAGGCCAAGGCGGCCAAGGTCATCGTGGAATGGAATTATCAGCCGTTGTCGAAACTGCATGTGCGCTACCAGAGCGTGAAGACCCTGGGTACCGTCACTGAGTGGCAGAAGGCTCGCCGTCAGCATATGGTGGATACCGTCCCTGCCCGTATCCACCTGATCTCTGAAGATCCCGACGGGCTGAAGGGTATGAACATCAAGAAGCTGGCAAAGGCCCGGCAGATGTCCTATCCCATCCTGAAGCCCTATGCCGATCAGTTGGAGGGCAAGCAGCAGTGGTGCATTGCTGCGGTTCCCGGCGCAGCATGGGCAAAGAAGATGTTCCCTGGTGTCCGCACCAGTGTGGCTATGGAAAAGCTGTGGGAGGCAATTATTGAGACCTCCCGTGTCAATGAAGACCCCATCAAGGCATGGCAGGAGCATAATGACAACCTGCACGCCCGTTGCGAGTATCTGAACAGCCTGGGTATCACCGAGCTGCACTATACCGCTGACAACGGCACCGACCTGACGGTTGGTATGATCCCTGAGGCTGTGTTCTGCGGCGGCAAGGAGATCAGCAGCCAGGGGATCGGCTTCAATCCCAACATTCCCACTGAAGAATGTTTCATCTCGCCTATGAAGGGCAAGGCCGAGGGTATCGTCTATTCCACCAAGCCTCTGTCCTATCAGGGTCAGTTGATCGAGAATTTCAGCTTCCGTTTTGAAAACGGCAAGGTGGTGGAAGCCAAGGCTGAGGTAGGCGAGGAGCTGCTCAACACCATGATCTCCATGGATGAGGGCGCGGCATACCTGGGTGAATGTGCCCTGGTGCCCCAGAAGAGCCCCATTTGCCAGAGCGGTCTTCTGTTCTACAATACGCTGTTTGATGAAAACGCCGCCTGCCACCTGGCGGTGGGCATGGGCTTCCCCGATACCATCCGGGATCACCACAATAAGACCCTGGAGGAATGCCGTGCTATGGGCATCAACGACTCCATGATCCATGAGGACTTTATGATCGGCTGCGACAGCATGAATATCGATGCCAAAACTGCCGACGGCAAGACCGTTCCCATTTTCCGTAACGGCAACTGGGCATTTTGATTATGGCACTGGATGATTATTTGCACAGCGGTGCGCTCTACCTGCCCACTGATCCGGAGATCATGGAGCAGCAGCTTCAGTTTCTGGACCGGCTGCACCGCTTCAATCAGCTTCTTCCTTCTCAGCTTCAGGAAAAAGGAGAAATGCTGAAGCAGATGTTTGCGGAGATCGGAGAAGGCTGCTATATCGAAACACCCTTTCGCAGCAACTTCGGCGGACGCAATGTCCATTTTGGTAAAAACATCTATGCCAATTTTAATTTAACATTGGTGGATGACACCCATATCTATGTGGGGGACTATACGATGTTTGGACCAAATGTGACGGTAGCCACCGCCGGACATCCCATCCATCCGGACCTTCGCCGGAAGGGCCTGCAGTACAACGCCCCTGTGCGCATCGGCTGTAACTGCTGGATCGGCGCTGGCGCGGTGATCCTGCCGGGAGTGACCATTGGTGACAATGTGGTGATCGGTGCCGGCAGCGTGGTGACCAAGGACATCCCCTCAGATGTGGTGGCCGTAGGCAATCCCTGCCGGGTGCTGCGGTCTGTGGGAGAGCGTGACAGGCAGTATTATTTCAAAGATAAAAAGATCCTGCCGGAATTGTTTGAAAAATATTAAAAAAACACTTGCAATTCAGGAAAGCTTGTGCTACAATAGCTAAGCGATTAAAGAATTGCTGGGGTTTCTATGCCCTTGAACTTATAAGAAAGAGGTGAACGACATGAGAGAAGGCATCCATCCCAACTACGAGCAGACCACCATCCGTTGCGCTTGTGGCAACGTCTTTACTACCGGCTCCACTAAGAAGGAGATCCGTGTTGAGATCTGCTCCAAGTGCCACCCTTTCTACACCGGCAAGCAGAAGCTGGTCGACACCGGTGGACGTGTTGATCGTTTCAACAAGAGATTTGGTCTGAAGTAAGTCAAAAATCCGCACTGCGAAATGTAGTGCGGATTTTTTGTATATAAATGACATGATTTTCAAGATTTTCTATTTGCAAACGGTGGGCGTTGTGCTATAATGAAGTGATAAAATGCGGAGGATTGGGTTTTGGAACTACAACAGCAGATACAAGAGCGGGCGGTCCTGGTGGGACTGAACGCGGATTGCTTTACAAAAGAACAAACTGCCACCGATGAGACCCTGGAGGAATTGGAAGCCCTGCTGGAAACAGCCGGAGGATTTTGCGTCGGAAAGGTGCTGCAAAACCGCCATGCCCCGGATGCTCACAGCTTTATCGGTGAGGGCAAGGCCCAGGAGGTCCGGATGCTGGCAGAAGCCACCGAGGCCACCATGGTGCTATTCGATAATGAGCTATCTCCCGGCCAGATCCGGGCACTGGAGGAGATCTTCAGCATGACGGTGCTGGACCGTTCTGCCCTGATTTTGGATATTTTCGCCCAACGGGCCAAAACCCGGGAGGGCCGTTTGCAGGTGGAGCTGGCCCAGTATAAATATTTGCTGCCCAGACTGTCCGGTATGGGCAAGAGCCTGTCCCGTCAGGGCGGCGGCATCGGCACCCGTGGCCCCGGTGAGACCAAGCTGGAATCGGACCGCCGTCACATCCGGGAACGGATCAACCGGCTGCAAACAGAATTGGAGCAGGTGCGTCAGGTCCGGGCGGTGCAGCGTGACCGGCGTATGAAAAACTCCGTGCCGGTGGTGGCCCTGGTGGGCTACACCAATGCCGGAAAATCCACTTTGTTAAATCAATTGACCGGGGCTGGGATCCCTGCCAACAACCGGCTGTTTGATACTTTGGATACCACCTCCCGGCAGCTCACGGTTTCGGATAATTTGGATGTGATCCTTTCTGACACCGTTGGCTTTATTGCCAAGCTTCCCCACCATTTGGTGGATGCGTTCCGGGCAACGCTGGAGGAGCTGGAATATGCGGACCTTCTTTTGCACGTGATCGACTCTGCCGATCCCAACCGGCAGGAGCATATTCAGGTGGTGGAAAGCCTGATCACCAAGCTGGCAAAGCCGGGGACCAAGGTGCTGCAATGCTATAACAAGGCAGACCTGGTGGAACCGGAGGATATCCCCATAGGGGAGGATGTTGTGAAAATATCCGCTGCCCGGGGCGAGGGGATGCAGGAGCTGCTGCAGGCCATTGAAAACGCCTTGGGGCACAGCTGTCACCGCATTGAGGTGACCTTGCCCTATTCCATGGGCGGCATGGTGGATACCCTTCACAGCAGCGCGCAGGTGCTGAATGTGGATTACACCCCGGAGGGGATCGTGGTGCAGACTGTTGTGGATCCCATCCTTTACGGAAAGCTTCGAAGCTATATCACCGCCGAAGAGTAACGGCGGAAAAAGGAAGTGAGCAGTGTGGATGAATATCTGGTGCCGACTTCGTTCGGTGAGGATGAATTTGTGGAGAAAAAGTCCCGGTTCATTGGCAGAGTCTGGCCTGTGGAAACAGAGCAGGAGGCTTTGGACCGGATCGCGGAAATGAAAAAGCAGCACTATGATGCCACCCACAACTGCTGGGCCTATGTGATCCGGGACGGAGCCGTCCGCTTTTCCGATGACGGAGAGCCCGGCGGCACAGCCGGTATGCCTATGGTGCAGGTGCTGCAAAAAGAGCAGCTTTATAATGTAGTGTGCGTGGTCACCCGGTATTTTGGCGGTACGCTCTTAGGTGCCGGAGGACTGGTACGTGCCTACACCAAGGGCGCAAAAATTGCAATTGACGCAGCCGGAAGGTCCATGAAGCGTGTGTGGTCCGTGATTTATCTGCCTTGTCCCTACAGCTATTACGAACGGGTAAAGCTGGAAGTGGCGGCCTTTGACGGACTGATCCGGGATACCCAGTTTACCGCCGAGGTGGAGCTGGAAATTCTCATTGCCCGTGACCGGGCTCAGGCCTTTTTGGACCGGATCGTGGATATGACCGCCGGTACTGTAGAGGGAATGGAAACGGCCCAGGAGTACAGAGCCTTTCCTGTCACACAGTAAGGAGGAGAACGGCCAATGAATATTAAGGAAATTTTAGAACAGCAGGAGCATTTTCGCCTGGATGAAAAGGCAGCATTTTCCGACGAGAGCCACCGGCTCAGACCGGAGGCGGAACGGGAAAACGATGTGCGTACAGCCTTTCAGCGGGATGCGGACCGGATCGTCCACTGCAAATCCTTCCGCAGACTGATGCACAAGACCCAGGTGTTCCTCAGCCCGGAAGGGGACCACTACCGTACCCGGATGACCCATACCATTGAGGTGATGCGTATTGCCCGGACTGCGGCCAGAGCGCTGAACCTGAATGAGGATCTGACAGAGGCGGTGGCTATGGGCCACGATCTGGGCCATACGCCCTTCGGCCATGCCGGTGAGGGCGCGCTCAGCGCCTGCCTGGGCCGTCCATTTTACCATAACCAGCAGAGTCTGCGTGTGGTGGATGTATTGGAAAAGAACGGTCAGGGCCTGAATTTGACCAACGAGGTCCGGATGGGCATTGTAGGCCATACAGGCCCCAACATTCCGGATACCCTGGAAGGACAGATCGTCCGTCTTTCTGACCGGATCGCCTATATCAACCACGATATTGACGATGCTATCCGGGCAGGTATTTTGCAGGATACAGATATTCCCAAATCGATTACAGCCCTGCTGGGCGCGCACCACTCTCAACGCGTTAACACCCTGACCTGCGATATGATCAACACCTCCCGGGAGGCCGGAACGGTGATGCTGTCGGAAAATGTGGACCGGGCCTTGACAGAGCTTAGGAGCTTTATGTTTGAGCACGTGTACCGCAATCCGGTGGCCAAGGGCGAGGAAGTCAAGGCTCAGGATATGCTGAAACGGCTGTATGAGTACTACTACACCCATCCGGAAGCACTGCCGGCGGATTTCCAGCCGCAGCTTTCCTTTGAGGGTATGGAGCGGATCGTCTGTGATTACATTGCAGGCATGACCGATAATTACGCTGTGGATAAGTACACAGAGCTGTTTATTCCCATGGGCTGGCACGTCCGGGGCTAAGGAGTTATTATGGATAATAAAGCAGTCAAGATATTGATACGTATGGCAAGAATTCTTCTGCCGCTGGGCGCTTTGGTGCTCAGTTTGCTGCACGGCAGCTACCAAATGCCGGTAAAGGAAACGGCAGAATCCACGGAAATTATGTACCGCATTGCCACAAACTACCTGGATCTGCGTGTGTTCGACAGCGGAAACTGGTGTCCGCTGCTGTGTACGCTGCTGCTGGGGGCCACAGTGGTAACTGCCATCGTTTGCCTGTTCAAGGAAACGGAAAACAGCCTGGTGACCCTTGCCACTTTTGCCAGCCTGGCTTTGGTGGCCTGCCTGGGAAATTTGGTCTTTATTTTCGAACTGACCTGGCAAGGCTGGTCCATCGTGATGATCCAGATCATACTGATCACCGTCACGGCTGTGCAGGAGATCCGTATGGAAAATGCCCGGAAGGGCATCAAATTCTAAAACAAACTCTCTGCAGGAAAGGAGGGGAAGGATATGGCGTTTCCCCCATCATTTATCGACGAACTGATCGCACGTAATCCCATTGAGGATGTGGTGGGCCAGCGGGTCAATTTGCGGCGTTCCGGTTCCAATCTGTTTGGCCTGTGCCCGTTCCACGGGGAGAAGACGGCGTCCTTCTCCGTGGCACCTGATAAAGGAATCTACTATTGCTTCGGCTGCCATAAGGGTGGCGGTGCCATCAATTTTGTTATGGAGCTGGAGGGCCTGAGCTACCCGGATGCGGTCCGCAACCTGGCGGAGCGCTGCGGTATGGAAGTGCCTGAGGACGAGCAGTATCAAAGCAGATACCGCCAGCAGGAACGGCTTTGGGCTTTGCATAAGGAGGCGGCCCGGTTTTTCCACAGCCAGCTTTATGCCCCGGTGGGCAAGGCGGCACTGGCCTATGCCATTGGCCGTGGGATGCCCAAGTCGGTCCTGATCAAGTTTGGCATTGGTTACGCCCCGGATAGTTGGGATGCGCTGATCAAAGCCTTGCGGTCCAAGGGGTATACAGACGAGGAGCTGAAAGAGTCCGGACTGGTGACGGTTTCCCAAAAATCCGGCAATTTGTTTGACCGGTTCCGTGACCGGCTGATGTTCCCCATTATTGATATCCGGGGCAATATCATCGGCTTCGGCGGACGGATCATGAACAATAAAGACCCCAATGCGGCCAAGTACTTAAATTCTCCGGAAACACTGATTTTTAATAAGCGAAAAAACCTGTTTGGCCTGAATTTTGCCAAAAAGAGCAAGTTAGGCTACCTGATCCTGGTGGAAGGCTATATGGATGCCATTGCTTTGCACCAGCACGGCTTTGACTGCGCCGTTGCCTCTTTGGGCACCAGCTTGACCCAAGAGCATGCAGTGCTGATCAGCCGGTATGTGGAGCAGGTGGTGCTGATCTACGACGGTGACGAAGCCGGTCAGCGTGCTACACGCCGGGCCATTCCTATTTTGGAAAAGGCCGGTATTCAGGTGAAGGTCCTGAAAATGCGTGACGCCAAGGACCCGGATGAGTACCTGAAAAAATTTGGAGCGGACAAGTTCCGTCTGCTGTTGGAGGACTCCTCCAACCGGGTGGAATACCAGCTCAATGCCATCAAATCTAAGTATGACCTGCGTGAAGACGATCAGAAGATCCGCTATGTCCATGAAAGTGCGGAGCTGATCAGCACATTGCCCAGCTCCGTTCAGCGTGAGGTCTACGGCGGCAGAATTGCGGAGGCCGCAGGTATCAGTACTGAAGCAATGCAACTGGAAGTGAAAAAAGCCTATAAGCGCCGCCTTGAGCGTGAACGCAAACAGCAGGAGAAGATCGATTTGGCGCCGGTGCAAAGCTTGCAGCCCAAGGTCCGCACAGTGCGTTATGACAATATGAAGTCCGCTATGGCGGAGGAGAAAATCCTGGCCAACGCTTTGCAGGATCCGTCCTTGATGGACCAGGCCAAGGGCTTGAAAGGAGACCGGTTCTCTGTGGAGCTGCTGGGCCGGGTCTACGATCAGCTTTATACGCTGTACAAAAATGGCCTGGAGGTTACCCTGGCGGCGGTTGCGGACCTGACACCGGAGGAAATGTCCCATATTGCCGGCGTGTGTCAGCGTCAGGATGGGCCGGTCAGCGAAACAGCCTTTACCGACTGTGTCAACACGGTACTGGGCATCAGTCAGGCTGCAATGGTCAGCACCGACGCCGATCTTTTGGCCTTCCGCAATAAACTGAGGGAAAGCAAGGGGACGAAGTCATGACAGACCTGGATTATGCCCGGCAGGACACAGGGGAGGTTCTCCCCGGCAGCGAAGACAGTGTCAATCAATATATGAAAGATATTCGCCAGTACCCCCGGCTGACCCTTCAGCAGGAGCAGGAGCTGGCAATGGGCTGTGCGGCCGGTGATCAGGAGGCCATCCGTCAGATGGTCAGCTCCAATTTGCAGCTTGTGGTGTCCATTGCCCGGGAGTATGCAGGCAGAGGCGTTCCTCTTTTGGACCTGATCCAGGAGGGGAGTATCGGCCTGATCGCGGCGGCTAAGAAATTTGACCCGGCAAGACAGCTTCGGTTTTCCACCTATGCCACAAAGTGGATCCGTCAGGGCGTTGCCCGGTGTGTGGTGGACCATAGCTGTATGATCCGTGTGCCTTATTATACAGCCCAGCGGATGAACAAGGTACTTAGGGTCAGAAATGCGCTGCTTCAGCAAAACGGTGTCGAGCCGGATGCCGGAGAAATTGCCCTGCAGTGCGATATGGAGCCAGAGAAGGTTTTGCAGCTATTAAGCCTTGCGCCTCAGGTGTATTCTCTGGATGCGCCGGTGGGCCAGGAGGGAGAAAATGAGCTGCAAAGCCTTGTGGAGGATCTGCAATCTCTGCAGCCTCAGGAGGAACTGGTTCGCCGGGAGCTGAAGGCTACCATAGGCAGCTTGCTGTGTATGCTGACGCCCCGTCAGCAGCAGGTTTTGGAGCTGCGTTACGGCCTGGAAAACAGCCAGCCTATGTCCCAGGAGCAGGCATCGAAAATTTTGGGTATCTCAAAGGAACGGGTTCGCCAAATCGAGCATGAGGCTATGGCAAAGCTGAAAAAAATGGGTGCGGACTTTGGATTGGAGGATTTTTTGCTGTGACAGAATTGGATTTTTGCTTTGAGGAGCCCCTGTGGCAGCGGCAGCTTCAAAGTCTGGAAAATCAAGGCTGCATCTGCGCGGCACAGTTTCTGACGGTGTTGGAGCCGGAGGATCAGCTTGCGGCAGAGGAGGCCTTCTCCTGGCTGGATGAGCATCATATTACATTAAATATTGACGACCTGCCGCCGGTGCAGCTTACCGGCACGGCAGCCTTGCGACTGAAGCAGGAGGAGCAGCAGAGCCTTGCGGATGTGACACAGGGCCTGGACCCCAATGATCCGCTGTTGCTGTACCTGCAGGAAGTGTCTATGATTCCGGCTGCAGGAGATCCCCAGCTTTTGGCGGAGCGTTATAGCGCAGGAGAGCACCATGTGGCAGAGCAGTTGGTGAACAATTGCCTGAGTATGGTCACGCAGCAGGCAATGGCTTATACCGGCCACGGTGTATTGCTGTTGGATCTTATTCAGGAAGGCAGCATGGGCCTGTGGCAGAGCATTATCCGCTACGAAAGCGGTGATTTTGTGGCCCATGCCCAATGGTGGATCCGTCACTTTATGGCCAAGGCAGTGACATCTTATGCGCGCAGCAGCGGTGTCGGCCTGCATCTGCTGGAAAGCATGCAGGACTATGTGGATGCAGACCAGCGGCTATTGACAGAGCTGGGCAGAAACCCGGTGCTGGAGGAGATCGCCGATGCGCTGCATATTTCTGAGCAGCAGGCCGCTACCGTGGAAAAAATGGTAACCCAGGCCCGGAGCCTGCAAAAGATCAAAATGCCGGAGCCGGAGCCTACACCGGAGGATGAGCAGGCTGTGGAGGATACGGCATACTTCCAGCTTCGTCAGCGGATCGCAGAGCTGCTTTCCGTGCTGCCGGAGCAGGATGCCAAATTGCTGACTCTGCGCTTTGGCCTGGAGGGAGGACAACCCCTGACACCGGTACAGACCGGTGAAATATTGAATATGACACCGCAGGAGGTGGTGCGCCGTGAGGCGGCAGCGCTTTCCCGTCTGCGCAATGTGTAAATACAGACAGTAAGGATGGAAGATAACATGGCAAAGACCTATGCAATTGCGATCGATGGCCCGGCCGGTGCCGGAAAAAGCACCATTGCCAAACGCCTGGCAAAGGAACTGGGCTATTACTATGTGGATACCGGTGCGATCTACCGTACCGTGGCGTATTTTCTGGACCTGTGGGGCGTCAGCCCCAAGGATGTGGACGGTGTGGAGCGTTATATTGACGAGCTGACGGTGTCCATTGAATATGACGAAGACGGCAGTCAGCATATGATCATGAACGGCATGGATGTGACCAACGATATTCGCACCCAGGAAATATCCCAAAAGGCATCCCTGGTTTCTGCCCATGCAGTGGTCCGGGAGGTGCTGCTGGATATGCAGCGTGAGGTGGCCCACCGCCATAATGTGATCATGGACGGCCGTGATATCGGCACCGTGGTCCTGCCCAAGGCGGATGTGAAGATCTTCTTGACAGCCGCGCCGGAGGTCCGGGCAAAGCGCCGCTGTGATGAGCTGCTGGCAAAAGGACAGAAGGCGGTTTATGAAACGGTTCTGCAGGAGATCATCCAGCGGGACTATCAGGACAGCCACCGTGCTATTGCGCCGCTGAAGATGGCCCGGGATTCCGTGAAGGTGGATACCTCCAACCTGGATATTGACGGCGTGATCGCGGAAATGAAGCGTGTGATCGGAGAGAAAATTCCGTTATGAGTGTAGTGGTAGCGAAAAATGCCGGCTTCTGCTTCGGTGTGAACCGGGCGGTGGAGCTTGTGGAGCAGGCAGCAAAGGAAAACCGTGACGTGGTGACGCTGGGTCCGATCATCCACAACCGCCATGCGGTAAAGCATTTCGAAGAAATGGGAGTAAAGGTCATTGACAGTCCTTTCGATGCCCAGCCGGACCAAACGGTGGTCATCCGTTCCCACGGCGTATCTGCCGGGGTGTATCGGCAATTGGAGCAGCAGGGGGCAAGGATCGTGGATGCTACCTGTCCTTTTGTGAAACGAATTCACGGCATTGTCAGTGCCGCTGAGGAGGAAGGCCGCCTGCCGGTGATCATCGGCACACGGGCCCATCCGGAGGTGGAGGGCATTGCCGGCTGGTGCAGCAAATGCATGATCTTTGAAAGCCCCGAGGAGCTGGCGCAGTGGGCAAAATCCCCGGAAATTCCGTCGGATTTGCCAATTTGTATGGTTTGTCAAACAACTTCCACTGAAAGTTTGTGGAAAATGTGCGCCGAAATAGCAAAAAAACAGT
Source organism: Oscillospiraceae bacterium (assembly GCA_017435615.1). GTDB lineage: Bacteria > Bacillota > Clostridia > Oscillospirales > Oscillospiraceae > Faecousia. The sequence continues at coordinate 36,218 of JAFSET010000026.1, forward strand.
TTACTAATTTGAAAATTTTTGATACAATATGTAAAGCTACTGAAATGCGGCAGTCTGAAGCGGCGAAATTAAGCGCCGGTTGTCAGGCCATGGTGGTTGTGGGAGATACCCATAGCTCCAATACCGGGCGTTTGGCAATGATCTGCCGGGAGCACTGCGACCGGGTGGTGCTGGTGGATAACGCCAGCGAGCTGGATCCCGGGTTTTTCGCTGGTGCCGTCAATGTCGGAATCACTGCGGGAGCATCGACTCCTGCGTGGATTATAAAGGAGGTCAACAAGACTATGAGCGAAATTATTAATGCTGAGGCTGTGCAGGAGGAGAACTTTGCCGAACTTCTCGAGCAGTCCATCAAGACTTTAAATACAGGAGATAAAGTTACCGGTATCGTAACAGGTATTGGCACAACCGAAGTCCAGATCGATCTGGGCACCAAGCATGCCGGCTACATCCCGTATGATGAAGTCAGCGCCGATCCCGCTGTGAAGCCTGAGGATATCCTGAAGGTTGGCGACGAGATCGAAGTGTTTGTCGTTCGTGTGAACGACCAGGAAGGCACCTGCCAACTGTCCAAGAAGAAGCTGGACGGTATGAAGGTGTGGGACGATATGGCTGTCTGGTGTGAGGAGAAGACTGTTGTCGATGCCGTGATCACCGAGGAAAATAAGGGCGGCCTGGTTGCCACTGTTAAGGGTATTCGTGTGTTCATTCCTGCTTCCCAGTCCGGTGTTGCCAAGGGTGGCGATATGGCTGCTATGGTAGGCCAGAATGTTCAGATGAAGATCACCGAGGTCAACCGTGCACGCCGCCGTGTCATCGGCTCCATCCGTGCTGTGACCGCTGAGGCCCGTAAGGCTGCTCAGGAGAAGATCTGGAATGAGATCCAGGAGGGCGCCAAGTACCACGGTACTGTTAAGTCCCTGACCTCCTACGGTGCATTTGTGGACATCGGCGGCGTTGACGGTATGGTCCACGTTTCCGAGCTGAGCTGGAACCGTATCAAGACCCCTGCTGAGGTCGTCAGCGTGGGTGATGAGATCGATGTGTACGTCATTTCCTTCGATCCCGTGAAGCACAAGATCTCTCTGGGCTACAAGACCGCTGAGATGAACCCCTGGAACAAGTTCATGACCGAGTACAACATCGGTGATGTTGTGGATGCCAAGATTGTGAAGCTGATGACCTTCGGTGCCTTTGCTGAGATCCTGCCCGGCGTAGATGGCCTGATCCACATTTCTCAGATCGCCAACAAGCGCATCGGCAAGCCTGAGGACGTACTGGCTGAGGGCCAGCAGGTCCAGGTGAAGATCACCGATGTGGATGCCGAGAACAAGCGCATCTCCCTGTCCATCCGTGCACTGCTGCAGGAGGAAGAGCCTGAGGATGCCGAAGAGGCTGAAGAGGCAGAGGAAGCTGTGGAAGCTGCTGAGGAAGTGGCAGAAGCAGTGGAAGAAGTGGCTGAGGAAGTTGCTTCCGAAGAGGCTGCTGAGTAATTTACTTACACATTACATACCGGGACCGAAATTGCTCGGTCCCGGTATTTTCTGTGATACCGTAATCTGTTAGGAGGCAATCATTATGATCAAGCACATTGTTCTTTATACACTCAAGGAGGGCGTCAACAAGACTGAAGCTGTTGAGGTGATCAAAAAAAGCCTGGAGCCGTTGGTTGGCATCATTCCCGGACTTACCCACCTGGAGATCCGTCAGGCCTACCAGGGCGGTATGGATTACGCCTTATATTCCGAGTTTGAAAGCCGGCAGGCTCTGGCGGATTACGCCCAGCATCCTGCTCATTTGGAGGCCAAGACCCACTTTTGGTCCTTCCTGGACAAGCGCTTCTGCGCAGACTACGAGTATTAAGGAGTGTTTTCTATGAAAGCGATTGTAACAGTGGTTGGCAAGGACCAGGTCGGTATTATTGCCGCGGTCTGTGTGCATCTTGCATCTTATAACGTCAATGTGTTGGATATCAGCCAAACGGTTATGCAGGGATTTCTCACCATGATGATGGTGGTGGATGTTTCTGCGTGCAACGTGCCTGTAGCAGAGCTTGCTCAGGCTGTGGAGGAGAAGGGCAAGGAAATGAATTTGTCCATCCGCCTGCAGCGGGAGGATATCTTCTCTGCCATGCATCAGGTGTGAGGTAAGCTATGCTGAATGTAAAGGATATTTTGTCGACCCAGGATATGATCGACAAGCGCCATTTGGATATCCGTACCATTACAATGGGCATTTCCTTGCTGGATTGTACCGATACGGATGTTAACAAGTGTGCGGATAAGATCTACGATAAGATCGTCCGCCGGGCAGAAAACCTGGTCAAGGTCGGTCAGGAGATCGAGTGGGAATTCGGTATTCCCATCGTCAATAAGCGCATTGCTGTCACGCCCATTTCTTTGGTGGGAAGCAGTTGCCAAACAGACAGCTATGTACCCCTTGCCATTGCTATGGACAGGGCGGCCAAAAACTGCGGCGTTAATTTTATTGGCGGTTTTTCCGCTTTGGTGCAAAAGGGCGCAACCAGTGGCGATGAGGTGCTGATCAATTCCATCCCGGAGGCATTGGCACAAACAGAGTGTGTCTGTGCCAGTGTGAATGTAGGCTCCACAAGAGCCGGTATCAATATGGATGCGGTGGCCAAAATGGGCAGAATTATTAAGGAAACTGCCAATATTACCGCTGACAAGGATGGTTTAGGCTGTGCGAAGCTGGTGGTTTTTGCCAATGCGGTGGAGGACAATCCATTTATGGCAGGTGCGTTCCACGGCGTTGGAGAACCGGAATGTGTGCTTAATGTGGGTGTGTCCGGCCCCGGTGTGGTGTACCACGCCTTGCAGGGAATCAAGGGTCAGCCCTTCGATGTGGTGGCAGAAACGGTAAAGAAAACTGCCTTCCGGATCACCCGGATGGGACAGATGGTAGGCGTGGAAGCCTCTAAAAGACTGGGCGTTCCCTTTGGTATTGTGGACCTGAGCCTTGCCCCCACACCGGCTGTGGGTGACAGCGTGGCCCGGATCCTGGAAGAAATGGGCCTGGAGGTTTGCGGCACCCACGGTACTACCGCTGCCTTGGCACTGCTGAACGACGCTGTAAAAAAGGGCGGCGTGATGGCAAGTAACCATGTAGGCGGCCTGTCCGGTGCGTTTATCCCGGTCTCAGAGGATGAGGGCATGATCGCTGCGGCTGAATGTGGTACGCTGACTCTGTCCAAGCTGGAGGCAATGACCTGCGTCTGCTCTGTGGGATTGGATATGATCGCAGTACCTGGTGATACCTCCGCGGCAACCATCTCTGCTATCATTGCAGACGAAGCCGCCATTGGCATGGTCAATTCCAAGACCACCGCCGTGCGGATCATTCCGGCCCCCGGCAAGTCTGTCGGTGACCGGGTAGAAATGGGCGGTCTGTTGGGCAGTGCTCCGGTAATGCCGGTAATCGACAAGGGCAGTGAATTGTTTATCGACCGCGGCGGCAGAATTCCTGCGCCGCTGCAAAGTCTAAAAAACTAAAGACATAGACAACGGGTCTGTTGTAAATTGCTACAACAGACCCGTTTACTATACCTCGATTTGTTTCTGCTTCCAGCCAGCCTGCAGATAGTTGCAGCCGTCAAAGCTGACCCGGCGCAAAATGCTGGACGCCACATAGAACGGCTTGCAGCTACCTTCCCAGGAAAACAGACTGATATCTAAATAGCGTGCCAATTCTACAATTTGGGGCGTTTCGTTGCACAAAACATGCCATGTGGTCATCATCACGCCGAACATATCGTATTGTACAAGGGTATCGATCATGTTTTTGTAGCCGTAATCGATATACCAGGGCGCACCGATCACATCATGGCCGCAGTCCTTCAGACTGGTCAGACTTTCTACGGGGGCATTCTTGGGGATGTACTGCCAGTCCACGCAAACCGTTTCCGGTGCCAACTTGCTGCGCCGTTCTGCAGCCTCCTGGGCTGTGGCAGAGCCAAAGTACCTGGGGGAGCTTTCCGGAACCTCCTCCAAAAGCATATCCATCCACATCATTGGCCTTCGTCTTTCACAGGCAACCTCCGTCGTCAGGTCGTGGAGGTAATTGCCAATATCCTTGCGTGTTTCCCGGTTCAGGATATAATAATCCGCCTCGTCGCAGCCAATGTGAATATATTCACCGGGGCCAAACAGGTCATACAGCTCTGCACGCAGGGCCTTTAACAGCTTTCTGACCTTGGGGGAATAAATATCCCAGGCCCAGCCGTCCGGGGTAAAGAGTGTTTGCAGCCGGGGATTTTGATCCAAAACCGTGTGCTTGCCCAAAATGGCCCGGGACATGGCAGCATGACCCAACTGATTAAGCATGGGGACAGGCTCCATACCCAATTCCCGGACCTGCCGGATCACATCCCGGATCTGATCCTTGGAATAGGCCTGAGGCCAAGCAAGTTCTTTTAAAGCATCGTATTGGAGCATACCCCAAAATTCGATGACCACATGGGTAAATTGCAGCACACCGCAAAGGCGGACCATTTGCTTCAAAAAGTGCAGCTCCGTCTCCGGGAAGACACAGAGGTGGATCATCCGGTTTTTCAGCTTGTAACGACTGACTTCGCTGCAGGCTTCTACAAACAGGTCTTCCTGCCCTTCATCCAAATTGTTGTAGCCGATCTTCATCAGCAGGCTGATGTAGCCACGCATCAGTCCGCCATAGTCCTGTCCAATGACGGCGGCACCCGCTGAGGTAATCTCCAGTGCATATTCCTTACCTTCCGGCAAGTGAGGGATTTGACAATTACCCAAAACAAATGTGTTTTCCGGGCCATCTTCTAAAGAAAGCACGGAGCAGGTAAGGGTAAAACCCCTCCAAAGGTTTTTCACCGTTTCATGATGCATCCGCTTATCTGCCTTTGCAGTAACGGCTGTTTGTAATTTCAGTCGCATTCGAACACCTCCTATGTTCAGTATAGCAAGGCCTCAAATATCTTTAAACTCACAAAATAACAGAAAAGGTGGATAAAACAACATTGAAAACGGAAAATACTTTGATATAATGAAGATGAGGTGGATACTATGCTGTATGAAGGTAATAACCATATCACCGAGATCATCAATGCGGAACGGTTGGTTTGGCGGCCGGGGACCTTTGATGTAAAGCCCCGGAAGGTCTGTGCATTGGCGTTTCGGGTTCAGGGTACGGCGGATATGCGCTGTGCAGGAAAGCACTATTTTATCGATGCCGGGGATGTGCTGTATATGCCCCAGGGATTGGGATATCAGGTGGAGTACAGCCAAACGGAGATGTTCGCATTTCATTTTGTGACAGAAAAGGACGATCCGGAGCCGGAGGTCTACCGCTTGCAAAATCCCCGGGAAATTCATCAGCTTTTGATGCAGGCTGCCGATCTTTGGAGTCGAAAAGAACTGGGTTATGTAAACTACTGCACCGGATTGCTTTATCAGGTACTGGGCCAGTTGTGTGCCCAAAATATGCAGTTGGAAATGCCGCCCCATTTCCGCAGGGCGGTGTCCTATATCCACCAGCATTTTCGGGAGAATATTGCCATTACAGAGCTTTGCAGACAGGTGCGCATCAGCCCCACGGCGTTCCGTCAGCTTTTTCATCAGCATTTTGGCATGCCGCCAACGGAATACATTCGCCGGCTTCGATTGGAATATGCCCGGGGCCTGATCGCAGGCGGTTGTACAGTTGAGCAGGCTGCGCAACAGTGCGGAATACCCGATCCAAAATACTTTGCTCGGCTGGTGCAAAAGGAATACCACTGCACGCCCAGACAGCTCAAGCTGTACGGCAAATAAGCAACCCCCTTGGCTGTTAGCCAAGGGGGGTCGGTTATTTTGCGGACAGGTCCACGGCTTTTCGTAAGATGGTAAAGTCCGGAACTTGACAGGGGAGTTGCATGTAAAACTGCATTTGAGGCTTTTTGGGCTCGTCCAGCGGCTGGCCCTCCAAATCCTGCATCATAGGAACGGTAATCGGGAAGGGACGCAGGTCCGGGCCGACGGCCTCTAACTCATCACCTGCGGAAAACTTGTTTCTGAGGGAGCACAGAGCCAGGCCGGTTTCGTCGCAGTGTTCCACAATGGCGGCCACCTGATATTCCCGGATGTACCGGGAGTTTTCTGTGTACTGGCCGGGATGACCGAAATAAAAGCCGGTGGAGTATATCCGATGGGAGACCTTATCCACTTCGTTCCGCCAAACCGGGTCAATGGGGGAGCCGGCAGCCAAATCATCGATCACGTGGCGGTATGCCCCGGTGACGATGGCCGCGTAGTAGGCGGATTTGGCACGGCCTTCGATCTTGATGCAGTCGATACCGGCATCGGTCAGCTCCTGAATGTGATCAATGGTGCACATATCCCGGGAGTTTAGAATATAGGTGCCCTTTTCGTCCTCGAAAACAGGGAAGTACTCCCCGGGCCGTTTCTCCTCCATCAGCGTGTACTGATAGCGGCAGGGCTGGGCACAGGCTCCCCGGTTGGAATCCCGGCCGGTCATATAGTTGCTCAGCAGGCATCTGCCGGAGTAGCTGACGCACATGGAACCGTGGCCAAAGGTCTCGATTTCCAGCTCCTTTGGGGTTTTCTGCCGGATCTCTGTGATCTCCTGCAGGCTGAGCTCCCGTGCCAGTACCACCCGCTGTGCACCCAACTCGTACCAGGCCTTTGCGCACGCATAGTTGGCAATGGACTGCTGGGTGGAAATATGGCGCTGACAGTTGGGAGCATATTTGCCTGCCAGTGTGAAGGCACCTAAATCCGCAAGGATCAGCGCATCCACATTGGCATCCTGTAAACGCTCCAAATAAGCCGGGAGGCTGCAAACCTCGTCGTTTCGCGGCATGGTGTTGACGGTGACGTGGACCTTCACACCGTGGCTGTGGGCAAATTCCACAGCCTTAGGCAGCTCCTCGGGGGTGAAATTTCCGGCAAAGGAGCGCATACCAAAGTCGGTACCTGCCAGGTAAACCGCATCAGCACCGTACAGAACAGCCATTTTCAGCCGTTCCATATCCCCGGCAGGACTTAACAGTTCAATTTTCTTCATATCAGTCTAAAGAGTTGACGTAGGCAATGTTCTGCTCGTGCTCCCACAAGGTTGAGGCAAAGATGTGCTCACCGTCCTGGGGATTGTACACATAGTAGTAGAAGTCTGTGCTCTGAGGATCCAGCGCGGCGTCCAAAGAGTTTCGTCCCGGATTGGAGATAGGTCCGGGAGGCAGCCCCCGTCTTGTATAGGTGTTGTAGGGGTGATCAGTTTGGATATCCTTCTCGGTCAGAGGCATGGACATGCCGGTTTCCGGATCGATATTGCCGCCCAAAGCATAAATCAGGGTGGCGTCAATGTTCAAATAGGGGAAATCAGCGGCGTTGTTCAGCCGGTTGTAGATGACAGAGGAAATGGCGTAGCTTTCCGAGGTGCTGGCGGTTTCCTTCTCGATCATGGAAGCCAAAATGATCACATCCCGGATGTCCAGGCTCAGGCCTGTTCGCTCGGCAATGGTTTCCAGCTTTTCCTTCATCACATCGGTGAAACGGTAGTCAAAGCCGTCCAGGAATTTTTTGATTACATTGGCCGGGTCGTCGTTGGTGTAGAAACGGTAGGTATCCGGGAAGAGGTACCCTTCCAGGCAGTACTTGTCACCACGGTCGATATTCTGCAGGAACCAGTAATCCGGCAGATCGCCGTAGGCAGCATAATGCTCAAGCTCGGAAACGGAGCAAACACCCTTTTCTTCCATCAGCGAGAAGATCTGCGCACAGGTATAGCCCTCGGGGATCATAATGTCGATCTCCTCACGGGCTTCGCCGTAGTTGTACATATTGTTGATCAGTGCGTTGTAGTCGAATTTGCTGTTCAGAGTAAAGGTGCCTGCCTGAATTTCCTGATCCTTTCCGGTCAGGGTGGCAAACATTTTAAACAGGGTAGGGTACTCGATCAGGTCTGCATCCGCCAGCTTTTGGGAAATGGAATCGATATCGTCCTGCTGGGTAATGGTAACCGTGACCTGTTGATCCGGTTTGCCAAAAGCCATCAGGTCCGCACAGCTTACCCAAAGGGTGCGTCCCAAGGTGACACCGATGGCTAAAATGATCAAAAGCCAGATCAGGGTGGAAAGAATATGGGGGACACCCAGAAGACCGTAGCCCTTTTGCGGCTCCGGACGGGTCTTTTGCACGTTGGGATCTTCTTTGTCAGCAGCCTTTTTGGGTTTGGCCTTTCTTTCCGGTTTCGTCTTGTTTTCCTCAGCCTTTTGTTTCGCAGGCTCCTCAGGCACCTGGACTGCCTGGGTGTCGGAAACCGGGGTGAAGAACTGTGTAGGCTCCTGTACCGGTACAGGGTCCGGCTGCACAGGGAAGATCTGCGTATTTTGGGTCATGGGGGGAGCAGACGGCTCCTCGGCAGATGCTGCGTTTTCATCGGTTTCGGTGACGGGCACCTGAGCTTCCGGAACGCTGTCCCAATCCTCCGCAAGAATCTGCTCCAACTCCATATCGTTGGGGTGCTTCAGCCCTGCGGCGTGGACTGCAAGCTCATCCGCACCCAATTCCCGGGCACTGTCGGATGTGCCTAAAAAATCATCCAGCCAGTCATTTTGTTCCGGTACGCCGGACTGGTTTTGTTCTTTATCCATAATGCTCCTCCTGTCAGCGAATGACAAACTTCTTGCCGATTTCCTGTGATGTCTGAGGTCCCTTCAGGGCAGCAATCAACGCAAGACCAAAGGGAACGGCGCAGCCGGCAGAGGTGCCGGTGATCACAGTGCCGTCCTGAATGGCAGACAGCTCCTGCTGAGGGATAGCCCCCTGCATTTGGCTTTCACAGCCGGGGTAGCAGGTGGTTTTTTTGCCATCGGTAATACCAAGCTCGGCAAGAATTGTTGGACCGGCGCAGATCGCGGCGGTAAATTTTCCGTTATTGTGGGCAAAGCGGATGGCATCCATAGCCTGCTGGCTGGCCCGTATGGAGGCGACACCGCCCAAACCGCCGGGAAGAATGATCATTTCCAGGGCAGTCAGGTCCATTTGATCCAGGGTAATATCCGCTTCAATTCCAATGTTGTGGGAACCGTAAACGGTTTTGCCGTTGATGCCCACAGTGAGCACTTCGATCCCGGCACGACGCAAAAGGTCCAGGGGAGCAACGGCTTCGGTTTCTTCAAAGCCTGTACCAAGCAGCATATATACCATCTGTTATTCCTCCATACATTGCAGCACTTTTTGCAGTACTTCCTCGTGAATATCTTCAATCGAACGCATTTTGCCGTCACGGACACAGTTTACCACGGTCCAGCCGTAAAATTCCGCAGCGGCACGGCCGGTGTTGCGGCAGGTGGCTAAATAGGAAAGATCCTTTTCGTGGATATCGGCAGTTGTGCCGGTGTCACTTTCTCTGTGGCGCATCAGCTTTTCGGTAAAGTCGGTGGGTACATCCAAATAGATGATCAGATCCGGACGGGGAAGACCCAGTCGGTCATATTCAAAATCGTACAGCCAGCTCCAGAAGGCCTGCCGGTCCTGTTCCGGCTCTTTGGAGGCTTGATGAACGGCGTTGGAGGTGGTGTAGCGGTCGGAAAGCACAAGGCCGCCTTCCTCATACCACTGTCCCCAGTCCATTTTGTAGGACGCATACCGGTCCACGGCGTAAAAGGAGCTGGCGGCGTAGGCGTTGACATCGGAAGGATTGCTGCCAAACTGACCGCCTAAGTACATCCGGATCAGCGCGGAGCTTTCCTCGCTGTACCGGGGGAAAACGATATGCCGGAACGCAGTACCGTTTTTCTCCAAACACTCCGACAAAAGCTTGAATTGTGTTGATTTTCCGGAACCGTCTGTTCCTTCGATCACGATTAGCTTGCCCATTTTTCAGCAGCCTCCCCAGTACATAATAATTCAATCTAAAATATATCACATTTTTTTTCGTTTGTCCACACCTGTAAGTAAAATCAAGTGGTTGCATATTGGGGAAAAAGCTGTTAAAATAGAGAAAAATGAAATTATAGAGAAAAGGATCAGAAAATATGACCAACGATACCATAACATTTCAGGATATGGGTCTTTCTCAGCAGATGCTGATGGCCCTTGAGAAAAAAGGCTACGGCTACCCCACCACCATTCAGCAGCTTGCCATTCCTTCTTTTATGCAGTGGAAGGATGTGATCGCCAAGGCTCCCACCGGCACCGGCAAAACCTTTGCCTTTGGTATTCCCATGATCGAGCATGTGGATGCCCAAAGCCAGGAGGTCCAGGGCCTGATCTTAGCCCCCACCCGGGAGCTGGCAATTCAGATCGGAGATGAGCTCCGTGGACTGCTGACCTACTATCAGGGAATTCGTGTGGCGGTGCTGTATGGCGGTGCCGGCATTGTGGGTCAGGCCCGTCAGCTGGAAAAGAAACCTCAGATCGTAGTAGCTACCCCCGGCCGCCTGATGGATCACTACAACCGGAAAAACATCCGCCTGGATAAAATTCAGACCGTGGTGCTGGACGAAGCCGACCGGATGCTGGATATGGGCTTTTTCAAGGATGTGACCCGGATCATTGAAAAGGTAAAGAACAGAAAGAATTTAGGCTTGTTTTCCGCTACCATCTCTCAGGAGGTGATGACGGTGTCCTGGATGTACCAGCGTGATGAGGTGGAGATCACCGTAGAGCCCCGGAAGGAAGACCGCCCGGACATCGATCAGTACTGCATCACAGTTACTCCCCTGGAAAAGGCGGAGACCACATTGCGGCTGATCCGCACCCAGGGCTATGAACGGGTAATGATCTTTTGCAATACCAAGCATATGTGCCAGCGGCTCAGTGACGATTTTCAGCGTGCCGGAGCAGACTGCGACTGTATCCACGGTGACATCCGCCAAAGCCAGAGGGAAAAGACCATGCAGAAATACCGTGACGGTAAGCTGTCCATCCTGATCGCCACCGATGTGGCATCCCGGGGTATTGATGTGGATGATGTGGACTGTGTGGTAAATTTCGATATCCCGGAAGAAAACGAATACTATGTTCACCGCATTGGCCGGACCGGCCGCGCCAAGCGGAAGGGTGTGGCGTGGTCCATTGTAGGCAATTTCCCGGAAAAGGCCAAGCTGGACGAGATCGCGAAATATTCCAACTATCAGATCAAACCCATGCTTTTAGGAGCTGACGGCACACTGACTGAGGAAGAGATCAAGGCTCCGGTAATCCGGAAGCGGTTCAAATGACCGGGGCGGAGCAGGGCTTCCTGCTGCTGACCAGTCATTTAGGGGACCCGGAATGTAAACCGCTGACGGTTGCTCAGTTCCGGACCCTTGCTATGCGAGCTATGGCTATGACACCCCAGGATGACGTTCGAGAGCTGCGCAGCACGGACCTGACAGCCTTAGGCTACGATCAGGCTGCAGCCCGTCATATTGTACAGCTTTTGGAACGCCAGGATCAGCTTGAACATTATGTAAACCACGGAGCGAAAAAAGAGTGTCATCCTTTGGCCCGGATCCACAGACGGTATCCGGACATTCTGCGCAGACGCCTTGGGTTGCACAGTCCCGGCTGCTTATGGTACAAGGGAGATGTTTCCCTGTTGGGGCAGCCTATGATCTCACTGGTAGGCAGCAGGGAGCTGCGCGGTGAAAATGAAGCCTTTGCTGCGGAAGTGGGCCGTCAGGCGGCCTTGCAGGGCTATGTTTTGGTATCCGGCAATGCCCGGGGCGCGGACAAAACAGCCCAGGAAAGCTGCCTGGCACAGGGCGGTCAGGTGATTAGTGTGGTGGCGGACAGCCTGGAGGACTGCGTGTTAACGAACCGGGTGCTTTATCTCAGTGAAGATGGCTTTGAACTGCGCTTTTCTGCCCAAAGAGCTTTGAGCCGCAACCGCATCATTCACTGTCTGGGGCAGGCGACTGTGGTGGCGCAGTGCAGCTTGGAAAAAGGCGGCACCTGGAAGGGGACTGTCTTGAATTTGCGCCGGGAATGGAGCCCTGTGGTGTGCTTTCATGACCACAGCCCCGGGATCGATGCGCTGATAGAACAGGGGGCCACCGGGATCACAGCCGCGGATCTGGAAGATCTGGATGCCCTTTGCTTGACACGCAATTCATTTTTATAATCGAAAAGGGTGTTGCCAAAATCGCAACACCCTTTGCTTGTGTTATATGTTCAGCATAGATCTGCTTCCTGAAATAGAGGACAGGGGATAAGAAATTTTGTTGAGACCCAGGGAGTCTGAAGAACAAATGGACTTGCGCCCACATCCGTACCGGATGCGTTCGCAAGTCCATGGATTCTCCCTCGGACTAAAAAACATGCCACCGGCATGTTTTTTACCCCAGCTTCGGTGGGGCCGTCCTCTTCGAATCCATCCTCATCCTCTGCCAACAAAAAAACCACACCCAAAGGTGTGTTTTTCGTTGGGAACTAACCCTAATTTTAATACAAGCGCACCCCCTTTTGAGGTTAGGGGGTGCATTTGTAGGTCAAGGGGGTGCAAATTACTTTTTATCCCGGATCTTCCT
>JAFSET010000027.1 GCA_017435615.1 Oscillospiraceae bacterium
CCCCCCCCCCCCCCCCCCCCCCCACGACTGTAGGTTTCTTTATTTTTTAAGCATTATTTCCACTTGACGGGAATAAAAATGCGTATTACTCTATAATAAAGAAAGGAGCGTTTTAATATGAAACATACGATCTTTCGCTATGATCCGCTGCTGAAGGCCTATGAAAAGGACTTTGATCTGCGGCGGCAGAATTTCATCAACAAGAAAAAGCAATTACTGAAGGACGGACAGACCCTGTCCGACTTTGCCAACGGCCACGAATTTTTCGGTTTTCATAAGGAAAAGGACGGCTGGTACTACCGGGAATGGGCGCCTGCCGCCGACAAGGTATTTCTGACCGGCGATTTTTGTAATTGGGACCGGACGGCCTATGAAATGGAAAAAGGGGACAACGGCGTATTCAGCCTGTTTCTGCCCGGTGCCGATGCCCTGAAAAACGGACAAAAGGTCATGGCGGTGGTCCATACCGGCGGTCAGGAGCTGGAGCGTATCCCTCTGTATATCCACCGGGTGGAGCAGGATCCTGTGACCATTGCCTGGAACGGCGTGATCTATGATCCGGCGGAAAGCTTTGCCTGGACCGACCAAAAATTCAAGCCTGAGAAGAAGCTGTATATTTATGAGTGCCACATCGGCATGGCCCAGGAGGAGGGAAAGGTAGGCACCTATGAGGAATTCCGGCTCCATACTCTGCCCCGGATCAAGGAGCTGGGCTACAACACCCTGCAGATCATGGCCATTATGGAGCATCCCTACTATGCCAGCTTTGGCTATCAGGTGACCAATTTCTTCGCCGCTTCCTCCCGGTTCGGTCAGCCGGAGGACCTGAAAAAGCTGGTGGATACCGCCCACGAAATGGGCATTGCGGTGCTTTTGGATGTGGTCCACTCCCACGCCTGCAAAAACACCCGGGAGGGCATCAACGAATTTGACGGCACCGACTATCAGTTCTTCCACGCGGGAGCCAAGGGCGAGCATCCGGCCTGGAATACCAAGTGCTTCAACTACGATAAAAATGAAGTGATCCACTTTTTGCTGTCCAACCTGAAGTACTGGATGACGGAGTATCACTTTGACGGCTTCCGGTTTGACGGCGTCACCTCCATGCTGTATCTGGATCACGGCCTGGGAACTGCCTTTACCGGCTACGACCAGTATTTTTCCATGAATACCGACACCCAGGCGGTGACGTATTTACAGCTTGCCAATGAGCTGGTGCGGCAGGTCAATCCCAACGCCATCACCATTGCCGAGGATACCTCCGCTATGCCCGGCCTGGCCCTTCCCATCAGCAAGGGCGGCATCGGCTTTGACTACCGGCTGGCTATGGGCGAACCGGATATGTGGATTCGGCTGATCAAGGAGGTCCCGGACGAATACTGGGACTTAAACAGTATCTACTATGAGCTGGCAAACCGCCGCCCCAAGGAGCCGGTGATCGGCTACTGCGAGTCCCATGACCAGGCCCTTGTGGGGGACAAGACCATTCTGTTCCGGCTGTGCGACCAGGAGATGTACTGGGGCATGGGCGTGGATCAGCAGAACGGGGTCATTGACCGGGGCATTGCCCTGCATAAAATGCTGCGGCTGATCACGCTGACCTTAGGCGGCGAAGGCTATCTGACCTTTATGGGCAACGAATTCGGTCACCCGGAATGGATCGATTTCCCCAGAGAGGGCAACGGCTGGAGCTACCATTACTGCCGCCGTCAGTGGAGCTTGGCAGACGATCCCAAGCTAAAATATCAGTACTTGCTGAAATTTGAAAAGGATATGGTGGCGCTGTCCAAAAAGTATAAGGTGCTGGGCTCCCAGGATGTTCAGCTTTTGCTGGATAATGAGAAAAAGCTGCTGTTCTGCCAAAAGGGCAAGCTTTTCCTTGCCTTTAATTTCCATCCCACCGAGTCTTTTGTGGGACAGCCGCTGCCTGTGCCGGAGGAAGGCAGTTATATGGTGATTCAGTCTACGGACGATTACTGCTACGGCGGTCAGGGCCGGGTCCATCATATCAGCTATGAAGCAAAAGAAAACGGCAGCGCAAAGCCGCAGATCCAAATGTACCTGCCCTGCCGTACCGCTACCGTACTGATCAAAAAGTAGGGAATGACCTGTGTGTCATTCCTCGGAATATTCCTTGAAATACGAAACAAGGAACGGCACACAGGCCGTTCCCTACAGTAAGATTATAATAAATTTTAGGGCCGTCTCATTGATTTTGAGACGGCCCCTTTACGCTTATTTACTCAGATACTTGTCAATGGCTTCGGCGCCCTTCTTGCCTGCGCCCATAGCCAAAATCACCGTTGCCGCGCCGGTAACCGCGTCACCGCCGGCAAACACACCTTCACGGGTGGTCATCTCGTCCTCGTTGACGATCAGGCAGCCCTTGCGGTTGGTCTCCAGGCCGGGGGTGGTGGAACGGATCAGGGGATTGGGGTTGGTGCCCAGGGACATAACCACCGTATCCACTTCCAGCATAAACTCGGAACCCGGAACCTCGATGGGACGGCGGCGTCCGGAAGCGTCCGGCTCACCCAGCTCCATCCGGATGCACTTCATGCCGCAAACACGGCCCTTGTCGTCACCGACGATCTCCACAGGATTGCACAGAGTCTTGAACTCGATGCCCTCCTCCTTGGCGTGGTGCTTTTCCTCCAGACGGGCAGGCATTTCGGCCTCGCCGCGGCGGTAGACCACATATACATTGTCCGCGCCCAAACGCATCGCGCACCGGGCAGCATCCATGGCCACGTTGCCGCCGCCGACCACAGCCACAGCCTTGGACTTGATCACGGGGGTGTCGTACTCCTCGTCGTAGGCCTTCATCAGGTTGGTACGGGTCAGGTACTCGTTGGCGGACATAACGCCAACCAAAGACTCACCGGGAATGTTCATAAACATAGGCAGACCTGCGCCGGAGCCGACAAATACGGCCTTGTAGCCCATTTCAAACAGCTCGTCGATGGTCAGCACTCTGCCGATAACCATATTGGTCATCACTTCCACGCCCTGCGCCTTCAGCTTTTCCACCTCATTGGCAACGATGGCCTTGGGCAGACGGAACTCGGGGATGCCGTAAACCAGAACGCCGCCGGCAGTATGCAGAGCTTCAAACAGGGTCACCTGATAGCCCTTCTTGGAAAGGTCGCTGGCGCAGGTCAGACCGGC
Source organism: Oscillospiraceae bacterium (assembly GCA_017435615.1). Taxonomy (GTDB): domain Bacteria; phylum Bacillota; class Clostridia; order Oscillospirales; family Oscillospiraceae; genus Faecousia. The sequence continues at coordinate 3,169 of JAFSET010000027.1, forward strand.
AGGGCCGGAGCCAACCACCGCAACCTTCACGCCGTTGGAGGCTACCTTTTCCGGCATGGCGTTGATGTTTTCACGGTACCAGTCGGCAACAAAACGCTCCAAACGGCCAATGGCCACCGGCTCGCCCTTGATGCCGCGGACGCACTTGGCCTCGCACTGGCTCTCCTGGGGACATACACGGCCGGACAGGGCAGGCAGTGCGTTGGTGGAGGTAATGATCTCATAGGCAGCCTTGAAGTCACCCTCCTGGACCTTCTTAATGAATTCCGGGATGCGCACATTCACCGGGCAGCCTTCCACACATTTGGGATTTTTACAGCCTAAGCAGCGGTTTGCTTCTTCAATGGCCATCTCAGCGGTGTAGCCCAGGGCTACTTCCTTAAAGTTGCGGGCACGGACCTTGGGATCCTGCTCCGGCATGGGGGTCTTAACCAAGCTCATATTTGCCATTTCCGCTGCCTCCTTATTTGATCAGGGCCTTGCCCATGGCTTCCATGCGGCAGGCGTGATGTTCTGTGACCTCGGCTTCTCTGCCGCGGTAGGTGCTGTTGCGGCTCATCAGCTCCGCAAAGTCCACCTTATGTCCGTCAAATTCCGGGCCGTCCACGCAGGCAAATTTCACTTCGCCGCCAACGGTCACACGGCAGCCACCGCACATACCGGTGCCATCCACCATAATGGGGTTCAGGGACACGCTGGTATGGACACCGAAGGGCTCGGTGGTCTTGCAGACGAACTTCATCATAGGCACAGGACCAATGGCCAGGACCTCGTCAAAGCTCTCGCCCTGCTCCAGCAGCTCCTGCAGAGGCTGGGTCACCAGGCCGTGACGGCCATAGCTGCCGTCGTCGGTCATCAAAATCAGGTTGTCGGCCACAGCCTTGAATTCATCCTCTAAGATCACGATATCCTTGCTGCGGAAGCCGACAATTACGGTCACTTCCGCACCGGCTTCCTTAAAAGCCTTGGCAGAGGGCAGGGCAATGGCGCAGCCTACACCGCCGCCGACCACACAGACCTTCTTCTTGCCCTCTACGGGAGTGGGCTTACCCAAGGGTCCGACAAAGTCCTGAATGTAGTCACCCTCGTTCAGGTTGCCCAAAGCAACGGTGGCAAAACCGACCTTCTGGAAAATAATGGTAACGGTACCCTTTTCCCGGTCATAGCCGGCAATGGTCAGCGGCACTCTTTCACCCTTGTCGTCAATGCGGAAAATGATGAACTGGCCGGCCTTTGCCTTCCGGGCAATAAAGGGTGCCTCAATGTCCATCAGGGTCACATTGGCGTTCAGCTCTTTCTTGCGAACGATCTTAAACATGTCTGATTTCCTTCCTTCTCAGTTTTCGGTGAATTGTACGGTTGTGGCGTATTTCCAAAGGGTATCCTGCAGATTTGCGTATTCCTCTGCGGAGCAGTAAGCCTGGATGTTCCAGAAGTCAGAGGCGGTTTCGTGGAATACGCACAGATAGGTGTAGGAGGTGCCGTCTACCTCCTGGGTGTAGCTCAGGTTCCAGAAGCCGTCCTTTTCGGTGGCGGTGGTGCCAAGCTCATACAGCTCGGCGATCAGGTTGGCATAGCTCTGGGCGTCGTATTCCTCGCCGAAGAAGCTATACAGGTCTTCCTTGCTCTCACGCAGACCCATCACGCCGATCTGATCGTTGGCAAAGACAAAATCCTTGCCCTCAGCCAGGGAGGTGGTGCTGTAGTCAATAAAGTTGGAGGGCAGTTCGATGGAAACACCTTCGTGGGTGTATGTTTTTTCAGGGATCATATCCCGAAGCGCATCCAGTCCGCAGCCGCACAGCAGCAGGGTAAGGGACAGAACCAATGCAATGATCTTAACAGTTTTCATATTTATTTCTCCTTCAAAATATCACGAATTTCGGAAAGCAGCAGCTCTTCTTTGGTGGGCTCGGGAGGCTCAGCGGGAGCTTCCTCTTCCTTCTTCTTGCCCAGCTCAGTCAGCTTGTTCATACCCTTGACCAGGAAGAAGACCACCAGGGCCAGGATAAAGAAGTTGATCGCGGCGGAAATCAGGTTGCCGTAGGTCAGGTAGTTTTCCACAACCTGTACCACTTCTTCACCGGCCTCGTTGACAACGGTTTCGTAAGTAGGTGCCACCCAGGGCATCCGGGGAAGCTGAATCTTTGCGTCGGAGAAGGTGGTGCCGCCCATGAAAATGTTGATAATGGGCATGATCACATCGTTGGTCAGGGAATCGGTGATGGTCTTGAAGGCGGCACCGATGATGGTACCGACAGCCAGTGCCATGGCATTGCCCTTGATGGCAAAGGTCTTGAATTCATCCCACCAGGAGGGCTTTTTGAGCTTCAGTTCTTTGGACATGGTTTCTCTCTCCTTTTTTATTTAGTTTACATAATACTTTTATTTCTTTTCCAAAATTTCCAGGCCGCCCAGGTACTTGCGCAGGCACTCCGGAATTACGATGGAACCGTCCGCACGCTGGTTCTGCTCCACCAGAGCCGGGAAGATCCGGGAGGTGGCCAGACCGGAGCCGTTGAGGGTGTGGAGGAATTCCGGCTTGCCGGTGGCTTCCCGGCGGAAGCGGATGTTGCCGCGGCGTGCCTGATAATCCCGGGCGTTGCTGACGGAGGAAACCTCCTTGTAGCCGTCCATGGAGGGGATCAAAATCTCGATATCGTAGGTTCTTGCCATAGAGGCGGAGCAGTCACCGGCAGCCAGCTTCACGGTACGGAAGTGGAAGCCCAGGCCCTCCACCAGCTTTTCCGCCTTGGTCACCAGCTCTTCAAAAGCTGCGTCGGAGTCCTCCGGCTTGCAGAACTGGAACATCTCTACCTTATTAAACTGATGGCCGCGGACCATGCCACGCTCGTCAGCCCGGTGAGAACCGGCCTCCCGGCGGAAGCAGGGGGTGTAGGCAAACAGCTTCTTGGGCAGATCGGCCTCGGAGAGGATCTCATCCCGGTAGATGCTGCAAAGGGCCGCTTCCGCGGTGGGCAGCATATAGTGGGTGCGATCGTCGGTGGGGTTGGCGATCTTGTAGACCTCGTCGGCAAACTTGGGGAACTGACCGGCAGTCTCACCGCACTGGTACTCCAGCATGTGGGGAGGCAGAATGAAATCATAGCCGTCAGCGGTGTGGGTGTCGATAAAGTAGTTCAGCAGAGCCCATTCCAGCCGCGCGCCCATGCCGGTGTACATCCAGTTGCCGGCACCGGCCAGCTTCACGCCGCGCTCGTAGTCGATCAGGCCCAGATCCTGGCACAGGTCCACATGGTGCTTGGGCTCGAAATCAAAGCAGGGCTTATTGCCTACATAGCGCAAAGGCTCGTTGTTTTCCTTGCCGCCGGGCTTCAGGTCTTCGTCCGGCAGGTTGGGCAGGCTGAGCATTGCGGTGCGGAATTCCACATTTAATTCCTTCAGCTTGGCAGCCTCGTCGGCAATGTCCGCATCCAACGCAATGGATTTTTGCTTATTGCTCTCAATTTGGGCATCCAGAGCACTGGTATCCTGGCCCTGTTTTTCCGCGCCCTTCTTCTGACCGAACAGCTTGCCGTTTTCCTTGGCCAGCTTGTTCTTTTCGGCGGTTTTGCCTTCGGTGGAGGTCTTCAGACCACGAATTTGCACATCCAGCTCCAAAATCCGGTCCACCACAGCATCGCAGTCCACTTCCTTGGCCTTCAGTCCGGCCTTTACCGCATCCGGTGCTTCCTTAATTTTCTTAATGTCTAACATGTTCTACCTCTCCTTACTTTTTCAGGGTCAGCAGGGCATCCAGCAGATGCTGAAGGTCTTCCTGGCCATAGTATTCCAATTCCAATTTACCCTTGCGCTTGCCGCCGTGGATCTTCACCCCACGGCCCAAATGCCGGGACATATTCTTTTCGCACTCGGCAACATAGTCCACTGCCAGTGTTGCTTCTTTTTCCGGGGCTTTTTCTTTGGACATATTCTTGCACAGCAATTCTGCCTGCCGTACCGACAGTCCTAAGGCAACGATCTTCTGCGCCGCCTCGCTTTGCAGCTTTTCTGTTTTCAGGGACAGCACCGCCCGGGCATGTCCCGGTGACAGGGTGCCCTGACGGACCATATCCTGCAGCTTAGGGTTTAAGCTCAGCAGCCGCAGGGCATTGGCCACCGCCGGACGGGATTTTCCCACCCGGGCGGCGGTTTGATCCTGTGTCAGGCCGTATTCTTCCATCAGGCAGCGGTAACCCATGGCTTCTTCCAGAGGATTGAGGTCCTGCCGCTGTAGGTTCTCAATCAGGGCCAGCTCCATGGTTTTCTTGTCGTCGGCTTCCATCACCACCACCGGAAGCTCCTTTAAGTCTGCCAGCCGTGCCGCACGCCACCGCCGTTCACCGGCAATGATCTGATAGTAGCCGGTGGGCATAAGCCGCACCGTCAGGGGCTGCACCAGTCCGTGGGTGGCAATGGACTCGGATAATGCCGCCAGCTCCGCCTCGTCAAAATCCCGGCGTGGCTGGTCCGGATTGGGCTCAATTTTATAAATGGGCATCATTTGATAGGGACTTTGCTGGGTGGTTTCCTCCATAAAGTCACCCATCAGGGCACCAAGACCCTTGCCCAGGCCTTTTTGCTTTGCCAAGTTTTCAACCTCCTGTTTGTTTCCTGATTTCTTCGGCAATGGCCTTGTAGGCTGCCGCGCCCCGGCTGTGCCGGTCGTAAGCTGTGACGGGCAGACCGTGGCTGGGGGCCTCTGCCAGGCGCACATTCCGGGGAACGGCGTTGGCGTAGACCTTGCCGGGGAAATGTCTGCGGACCTCCTGAGCCACCTGGGTGGAGAAATTGGTGCGTCCGTCGAACATGGTCAGTACCACGCCGAAGATCTCCAGCCGGGGGTTGATCCGCTTTTTCACCATCCGCAATGTGGTCATCAAATCTGTCAGACCTTCCAAAGCGTAGTATTCGCACTGCACCGGAACCAAAATGCCGTCCGCGGCGGCAAGACCGTTCAGAGTCAGCATTTCTAAGGAAGGGGGACAGTCAATAAAAATCAGATCGTAATTCTTTTGAACCTGCTCCAAAGCGTTGCGCAGCCGGTGATTGGGGTCCGGCATGGAAAGCAGCTCCACTGCCGCACCGGCCAAATCCGCGGTGGAGGGCAGCACGTCACCGAAGTTTGTGGAAACGATGGCATCGGTCACAGGTACATCGTTGATCACCACATCGTATACGGAATGTTTCAGTTTTCTTTTATTTACGCCCAAGCCGGAGGTGGCGTTTGCCTGGGGATCGAAGTCACACAGCAGGACCTTCTTTCCCAGCTCCGTCAGGGCTGCAGTCAAGTTGACAGCGGTGGTGGTTTTGCCCACGCCGCCTTTTTGGTTGACCACGGCAATCATTCTGCCCACAGGTCATCCTCCTTTATGTGTATTGTTTCACGTGAAACACAGACCCTGATCATTGTTTCACGTGAAACAATGTGCTTGGGGCTTGTGTCAGTTGCTTGGGGATGTCTTTAAGAGAAGAGAACCCTCTCAGTCAAAAATCAGAGATTTTTGCCAGCTCTCCCATGGGGAGAGCGTGTTTGGGCTTTTTGCACCGTCATCACCCTCTCCCTCTGGGAGAGGTGGCAGCCCGAATGGGCTGTCGGAGAGGGTAATACCCTTTTAAAAAGTGACATTGGGTTATTTCCCGGTACTGTCTTCCACGGTGTAGTTTTGGCCGATCTCACTGGCAGGAAGCTCAGGGGCTTTGGTTTGCCCTTGCAGCCAGTACCAGCCGAAATACCCAAGCAGGCACAGTAAAATCAAGATCAGGCCTGTCAGCACACGGACCGTCACACGCAGCCGCTGATTTTGCTCTTCCATAGTCAGCCTGCGGCGGTGCTGCTTTTTGGCAGCGCCGGTGTTTTCTTTCTTGGGAAGCTGGACGGGTGTTCCCGGCTTAACAGGATACTGCTCCATGACTTCCAGACAATGACTGCAGAATACCTGTTCGCCGTCTGTTTCCTTTCCGCATTTCAAGCAGTACATCAGCCCACACCCCTTCCATTATATCAAACTACATTGTATACTATTTTTTTCCGTTCGTAAAGCCCTGAACGATAAAAAAATGAAAAAAACCGAACCAAATAATATGGCTCGGCTTTTTCAATGCTAAATTAGAAATGCTAAATGCAAAATGAATATCATGCTTATATAATGTATTCTATTTTTAAAAAGAAAATACCTTTGTAGGGCGGGGGCTTGCTCCCGCCGCCTACACGCGTGAATGGATACGGTGGAGACGGCGGGAGCAAGCC
>JAFSET010000028.1 GCA_017435615.1 Oscillospiraceae bacterium
AGAATGAAAGAAAAAGCACGGCAACGACAGGAAGAAAGAGAACGGCAAATAAGAGAAGAGCGGAACAGATTATTATCTATGTCTGAAAAAGAATTGCTTGTTGAAATCCTTTTAGAATTAAAACGTGTTGAAGATAGAATTGAAGATGTAGAAACAAGCGTTAGGATTTATAGCAACTAATACTATTGAGGGCAGCAATCATAGCAAACGGCTTGACCGATTTGGTCAAGCCTTTTTTGTTAAAACAATGTTGTAACCCAATAGATAATTCCATAAACAACCGATGCCACCGTGCCATACACAATTACAGGGCCGGCGATGGTGAACATCTTGGCAGCGGTGCCGAGGATGAAGCCCTCTGCTGCTGTCAATATAGGACACACCATTTTGTAAAAATATTTACATTAAAACATCGGTGTGGTATAATAAAATAAAAGGAGTGATATTATGGGTTTATTCAGTTTCATTAAACAAACTATTTCTTTTAGAAAAGCCTTCAAGGAACAAGCGCAACGAGATGCAGCATATCTCCAAATGTCTACTGAAGACTTGTTAAAACTTTCAGATGATGAAATTTTCAATGCCGTATGGATACGTACAGAAAATATTGTATCGTCCAAAGAGGATTTGCTTGAAGGTTTTAATTCCCTCAATGAAGAACAACGTATATTTTATTCTGTTAACTATTTAGAAATGGAAGTTAACAACGGAGGGCTTTGCCAGTTCTTTGTAAACTCCAGTCGTATGGTTGCGCCTATTGTCAGTGAGTATATGGGAATTATCGGTGCAACAGAACACAAACAATTATACGATACATTCATTGAAAAGCATCAAATAAACCTCTATGATCTATCTTCATTTGACTGTGAAACAGTTGAAGTTTTTCAATCACAGTATGAGCGCTTTCCCTTTGACGAATATGACGATACATTTTATGAATTAGAACCTTTGCAGAACTATTTAATTCCTTTTCTAAAAAAACATATTGAAAAATTCTGAAAAAAGCGACGGAATCCCGTCGCTTTTCTTTTAGAACAATGTTGTTATCCAATAAATCAAGCCATAAACCACGCTGGCGGACACGCCGTAGACGATGACGGGACCTGCGATGGTGAACATCTTTGCTCCAACCCCTAATATGAAACCTTCGGTTTTGAATTCGATGGCCGGGGCGGAGACGGCGTTGGCAAAGCCGGTGATGGGGACCAGGGTTCCGGCACCGGCGTGCTTGGCAAGGTTGTCGTACAGGCTCAGACCTGTGAGCAGTGCCGACAGGGCCACCAGGGTCATCGAGGTGGCGGTTGCGGCGGATTTTTCATCCAATCCAAGGGCATCATAGCCGTTGGAGATCAACTGCCCCAGGGTGCAGATCAATCCGCCGACGATAAACGCCTTTATACAGTTTTTTAACATAGGGGACTTGGGGGCCATTTCGCCCACAAGCTGCTGATATTGTCGTTGCGTCATTCCGTACTTCACTCCCACCATAGCTTGCCCCACGGAAGAACAGCCTATTCTTAAGCAGCGAGTTGCAAAATTCTTATTATTCGGGCAGATTGCCCTGACGGGCAATGACACCGCTTCCGGTTTCTTGTTATACTGTAAATGGAAGAAGGTCTTTACGTATCAGCATATTTCCTGTTTCACAGAACGACAAAAACCTACCAGAATGTCATTGCGAGCCAGTGCTCACACTGGCGTGGCAATCTCAAAATGCAAGGGCGTACATTTCTGAAACCCAAAGGACCCGTACCAGCCTGAAAAACGTTTATTCTTTAAGCTTCCCAATATCCTTTGGCAAGCGAAACGGATAAAGTTCCCCTTTGAGATTGCCACGCCGCTTTTTAAGCGGCTCGCAATGACACTACCGGGAGCTTTCTTATGGATTGTCCACCTTGGAATGACACGCATTTTCGGAAAAGGTACTTTTTTGACACTCTGCCCGCTACCCCAAAGGGGGAGCGGGTCAGGCTGTCAAAAACCCCTGTCATTGCGAGCCAGTGCGCACACTGGCGTGGCAATCCGTTTCTCAAAAAGTTCTGTTTTTGCTTCTTTATTAGGGAGAAAATATACTTTTAGGAACGGATTCCCACGTCGCTTCGCGGAATGACACGCTTTTTTCAGCAAAGATACTTCTTGATACGTCGAACAGCTCCCCGGTCAGGGGAGCTGTTGGTGCATATTCGTAACAATGCCGGTGGTAGCTCAGGGGATGATCCGGTCCATCAGGCCGATCAGGTAGTTGCTGCAGATCATACTCAAATTGTTGGTAAAGAGCACATCGTCAGCGCCGACCTCCTTGGCAAATTCCACCAGGTCACCTTCCCAGTAGCGGTAGTCGATCTCGTAGACGGTGCTGTAGTGGTCCACCAGCAGCGGCATCAGCACATTGCCGAAGGACTCCTTGACCACGATGGCCACAGAGCCGTCAGTCACATCCGGGTTATAGAATTCCGCAAAGGGCTGATCCGAGGCAGCAAAGGTGTAGTACTTGGCGTCAGCACTGCTGTTGGACACATCGGAGATAATGCTCCAGCTCCGGCGGTTGCCTTGGGCATCGGTGAAATACATATAGGCGTTTTCCGAATAGGGGTGATAGGCGTAGACAGTATCCGGTGTATCCACCAGGGCTGGATCCTTGTCGCAGGTCTGCTGGTACAGCGCGCCGAGGTAGCCGTCAAATTCCGACACACGCCGCTGGTCCATGGTATAGGGCTGGAAGCCCCGGACCCGGCAGAAGGTTTCGTAAGCGTAGTAGGCGCCGGGACCGTTCCAGTGCCAGTCAGTGCGGAAATACAGGTATTCATCCCGATGGCGCATCAGGTTTTCGTAGCTGTCCACCCGAATCACGGAGTCATCCATCATGGAGAAGATCTGCTTCATCCGGGCGTGCTGATCCTCGTATGTCTCTTTTTCCTGGTATACAGGCACCAAATTGTCCGGGAATACGATGCCCACTGCCAGAGGAATCACCATGGCGTACACATCACTGATGCCCTCTAACTGCCGGGCGGCGTTGCTGACCACACTGGCATAGTACTGGGCAGGCTCCGCGCAGTAGACATACCGTTCGTAGGCGGTGTTGCCGGTAATGTAGGCAGCACCGGCCCGGCGCAGCTCCATGGTTTCGCTGATGATCGCCGGATACCCCTGCTCGTTGAGCTGCTTGGGCGGCTCCGTGGGAGCTTCTGTAGGAGCCTCCGTGGGAGGCTCGGTAAGTGCATCGGTAGGAGCCTCTGTAGGTGCCTCCGTAGGTGCTTCGGTGGGGGCCTCGGTGGTTGCTTCTGTAGGGGGTTCCGTGGAAGGAGCCTCTGTGGAGGGCAGGGCAGTGGCGGTGCTGGGATCGGCCATAATGGCTCCGGCGTTCTGATAGTCATTGGTGATACATACAATGATATGCACGCCCTGTGTCCAAATTTGGGCATTGTCGATCTTATCCAATTCCTCCGGGATGTAGCTTAAAAACTGCTCCCGGACCTGTGCGATATGAGCGTCCACGCTGTCCAGCGCCTGATCCATATCCGACTCCTGAGCCAGGGTGATCCACACCAGCTCGTCAGCAAAATAGCCGCTGCCGGAATACATGCTCACCAAAGCATGCTCCGGAAGATTTTGGAAAAACAGCGCAGCCACATCACCGGCGTCGGAAAGCGGCGTGTCAAACTTAACACAACCCAGCAGCGTCTGCACCAGGTCACCGGCGTTGACTGCCGTGCTCTGGGTCTCCTCCTGGGGCTTCAGGCCGCAGCCTGCCGCCGAAAGCAGAATACACAGGGCTGTCAGCAAAGGAATGATTTTGAAAAACATCTTTTTCATGGTCCACCTCATATCGTGTCGAATGTTGTCGTTCTTTAAGTGTTATGGTAACCGATATGCAGTTTTTTTGCAAGGGGTATTTTAAATATTTTTGTTGCTTTTCGGCAGAATATACAGTATAATTTTTGTTGGTATAAGTCCGCGATATGGGCGGACGTTTCTACAAGTCACCGAAAATGGCTGTCTACCGATCCGCCGGGACCGGTAGACTTTTTTGTATGGAAAAAATACCTGAAAGGAGCAAACTATGAACATATATCTGGAAATTTTCGGATACATCGGCACGGCTTTGGTGCTGATATCCATGCTGATGACCTCTGTGGTCAAGCTGCGGATCTTCAATGCTGTGGGTTCACTGGTCAGTATGATCTATGCTTATATGTGCAACACCTGGCCGGTGGTATTTCTCAATGGCAGTCTGCTGGTGATCAATGTGGTGCAGCTAATTCTGCTGAAGAGAACAAAGGTCAGCTTCAGTTATACGCCGGTCAATCCGGAAGATATGAGCCTTGCTTATTTCCTGTCCTGCTTCCGTGAGGATATCCGGCTGTATTTTCCGGAATTTGACGGCACAGTTCTGCCGGACCGGCAGGTACATATGGTTTTCTGCGGTGCGGAGCCGGTAGGCGTGCTGATCGGACGGCCGGAAGGGGACAGCCTCGCGGTGGAGCTGGACTATTCCACGCCCAAGTACCGGGATTGTTCTGTGGCGGCATTTTTGTTCGCCACCTTGAAGGACCGGGGCGTTAGAACGCTGTCCGCCACAGGCACCACCGCCGCCCATGCCGCCTATTTGGAAAAAATGGGCTTCCGGGACCAAAACGGCACGAAAGTCAAAACACTGTAAAAATGTGGATGTAGAGGCGGCAGTCTGCCGCCTCTTTGAATTCTTATTTTTCGAGCTCTTAGTTGGATGAAACTGCTGTCCTACGGACGGCGCAAAAAACAGAAAACCTAAAGCGGTGTCATTGCGAGCCGCCAAAAGGCGGCGTGGCAATCTCAAAGGGAAACTTTATTCATTCAGATTACCAAAGAATATTGGGAACCTTAAATAATAAATATTTTTTGGCTGGCACGGGTCCTTTAGGATGCACAATACATCGCCTTGCATTTTGAGATTGCCACGCCATGTAGGGGAGGCGTTTCGCC
>JAFSET010000029.1 GCA_017435615.1 Oscillospiraceae bacterium
AACACGAAAGACAGTTTGCGTATGAGGCTCATACCGCTTGTGACAGCAGAGGATTTGTATTAGGTGTAGAAGTAACCGCAGGTAATGTACACGATAGTGTAGCGTGGGATACCCTATATGACAATGTAACACATAAGCACACAGTACAGTTTGTAACAATGGACGCCGGATATAAGACTCCTTGGATTGCAAAGAAAACTTTAGATGACGGTAAAGTACCAGTATTACCCTACACAAGATATAACGGAAACCAAGACAGATATAAACCCTGGGAATATACCTACGACCCGGCAAACGATACCTATACCTGCCCCCGTGGGGGAATTCTAAGACACACAACAACAGACCGAGATGGTAAGAGAACATACCGCAGCACACCAAAGGAATGTGTCAATTGTCCTTGCAAGGCAAAGTGTGGAGCAAACGAAAAGGGGCAAAAGTTATACACAGCTCATATTTGGCAAGAGTATCTGGATTTGGTAGAGCAGATACGAAAGACACAGCGTGCGAAAGATATTTATGCACAGCGCAAAGAAACGATTGAACGTGTCTTTGCGGATGCAAAAGAGAAGCATGCAATGCGATATACGCACCACAGAGGCTTGGCCGCAGTCACGAGATGGGTCAGGCTTAAATATGCTGCCATGAATCTAAAAAAGCTGGCAAATTGGAGTTGGAATAACTCCTTTTTCTCGCAGATATTGCTTATATTTACACCCAAATACACCAAAACCCCTGTTTTCGCTTAATGAAAACAGGGGTTCTTTGACAGGCTGAGCAGGCTGCGCCTTCCGGCACAGCCTGCTTTTTGGTGGGTATTATAGCCCGTTTATGTAATTACTTCAGGAAAGCCAGGCCACGGATGATAGCAGGCTCCTTTGCCTGACCCTTGCAGATCTGGAAGAAGCAAATGATCTTCACAACGAAGAAGGCAATGCTCAGACCGCCGGCGGCTATGGCAGCAAGGACGTATACGATGGTGCCCAGAATGGGGATGATATTGACAACGGCACCTACCAGCAGGCAGATGGGCAGTAAGGTCTCTACCACCGTGATCTTCAAAGCCTGGCGCACATGGAATGCGGCGTACTTGGAAGTACTGGAAGCCAACAGAGCAATCACAATACCGATCCAGCCCATCAGGTACACCAGCATGGAGATCACCTTGTTATCGGAGATATCCTTGGGGTCAAATTCTGCCGTGTGGTCATAAACGGCCTTGGGGTCTACATACACGGGAGCCTGCTGCTGCGGGGCGTATGCCTGTTGCTGCTGGACAAACTGCGTGCCGCAGTTAGGGCAGAAGTAGGCATCATCCTGAAGCTGTGCGGAACAATGCGGACAATATTTCATAATGAATCCTCCTCTTTTTTTGATCTCAGAACGGTTGAACCTTGATCTAAAATTCATTATAAATAATCGTAAAAGCCTTGTCAATAAAAAAAGAAAATTGTCAAAAAAGATTACAGTAGCTTTTTTGGACGGATGCCGTTATAATAGGGATGTTCTCTAAAAAATTACGGAGGAATACATATATGAAACTCAACTACAAACGCACCATATTGGTCGGCTTCGCTTTTTTCCTGATCAGTGCTTTTTGGCAGGCCTACGATGCCACCATTGCGCTGACCCTGACCAACAAGTTCGGCATGTCCCAAACCTGGTCCGGCGTGATCATGGCGTTGGATAACATTTTGGCATTGTTCATGCTGCCTATGTTCGGCGCTTTATCCGACAAGCACAAGGGCAAATCCGGACGCCGCACCCCTTTCATCCGCTTTGGCACTATTGTAGCTGCCATTGCCCTGGTGGCCCTGAGCTTTGCTGACGGTGTCCAGCTTCAGCAGCTAAAGGAGGTCTCCGCCATTGATGACGAGGCCGCCCTGGTCACCCTGTATGACGCGCAGGCAGATGGCAGCACCGTCTTCACGGCCCCTGACGGCGACCGATTTGTTTTGGGGACCGACGGCTCCGATACCACCCTGGATATCTCCAGGGAGGACTTTATTGCCATCCGTTCTACTGACAAGACCACTGTCACTGACCTGGACAGCGGCGAAACCAAGGAGATCTCCCCCTATGCCCAGTATGTGACCCCGGTGCGGCAGGCATATGCCGCCCAGGCTACCGCAGCCAACCCCGGTCCGCTGATCCTGTTTATCTGCCTGCTGCTGGTTCTGCTGGTGGCAATGGCCACCTTCCGCAGCCCGGCCGTGGCCCTGATGCCGGATGTGACTATGAAGCCTCTGCGCTCCAAGGCCAACGCCATCATTAACCTGATGGGCACTGCCGGCGGCATTTTGGTGCTGGTGCTGGGTATGGTGTTTGCCACTTCCTCTGTGAAGAATTCCATGATGAATTACACCCTGTTCTATACTGTGATCGCCGGTGTGATGATCGGCGCGCTGATCACCTTCCTGCTGACAGTGAAGGAGCCTCAGTGGGCTGCCCAGATGCAGTCCGACTCACTGCGCTACGGTGTAGACGAGCAGCAGGAGCAGGAGCAGTCCGGCGAAAAGCGGAAGCTGTCCGGCCCGGAGCTGCGCTCCCTGATCTTGATTTTGCTGTCTGTGGCGCTGTGGTACTTCGGCTACAACGCCGTCACCTCCAAGTACTCTGTCTACGCCCCCAACGTGCTGCAGAAAAACTACAACACCACGATGCTGATCGCCCAGGGCGCAGCCATTGTTGCCTATCTGCCTGCCGGTATGGTGGCATCCAAGATCGGCCGCAGAAAGACCATTTTGGCCGGCGTTGCCATGCTGTGCGCCGCATTTGCCGTTGCGGCTATGATGACTGCCAGCAGCCCGGATTGGCTGATGAATATTATGTTCGCATTGGCCGGCATTGCCTGGGCCACCATCAACGTCAACTCCTTCCCCATGGTGGTGGAAATGTGCAGCGGCAGCGATGTGGGCAAGTACACCGGCTTCTACTACACCGCCTCTATGGCGGCGCAGACCGTAACCCCCATGCTTTCCGGCTTTCTGATGGACAAGATGAATATGATGGTCCTGTTCCCCTATGCCGCCATTTTTGTGGCACTGGCCTTTGTGACCATGTTCTTTGTCCGTCACGGTGACGCAAAGATCACCGCCAAAAAGGGCCTGGAAGCTTTGAATGTTGAGGATTGATATGCAGATCGTTTACGGAATACTCATTGCCCTTGGCGCATTGCTCCTGCTTTATGCTATGTCCGTAATGGGCAGAAGAAACCACCCGGGATTAAAGCCTTTGCAGGGCTGGTCCTATGCCCACCGGGGCCTGCACGGAGAAGGCCGTCCGGAAAATTCCATGGCCGCATTTCGGGCAGCGCTGGAACAGGGCTACGGCATTGAACTGGATGTCCACCTGCTGGCCGACGGCAATTTGGCTGTGATCCACGATCCCAGCCTGAAACGCACTGCCGGTGCGGATGTGCTGATCGAGGACCTGAAAACAGAGGATCTGCCAAACTACCGTTTGGAGGGTACCGACGAGGTGATCCCCACCTTTCGGCAGGTTTTGGAGCTGTTTGACGGCAAGGCCCCCATCATTTTGGAGCTGAAGGCTGAGCGGAACAATCACGCCGCCCTGACAGACACCGCCATTGCCCAGTTAAAGGATTATCCGGGCGTATACTGTGTGGAGTCCTTTGACCCTCGCTGTGTGCTGCACCTGAAGAAGCACCACCGCCACATTGTCCGTGGACAGCTAACGGAAAACTTCCTGGCCGGCAAGGGTAAGCTTCCCTGGGTGCTGAAGGCGCTGCTGACCCACCAATTTGGCAATTTTCTGCTGATGCCGGACTTTGTCTCTTATAAATTCGCGGACCGGAAGACCTTAGGTAATTTCCTGGTCAGAAAGCTTTGGAAGGTGCAGGGCGTAACCTGGACCATCAAAACCCCGGAAGATCACGCGCAAGCGGTAAAAGAAGGCTGGATCCCCATTTTTGAAGGCTTCCGGCCCTGAATAAGGCGCAAACAGGGAACGGCCAAACCGTTCCCTGGTTTTCGTTGTCATACAGAGTATATGATCTTCAAATTTCAGTTTATCGAGCCGTTCGAATTTTGCGAAAACCTACCGATGTGTCATTGCGAGCCAGTGCTCACACTGGCGTGGCAATCTCAAAATGCAAGGGTGTACGTTGGATAACCCAAAGGACCCTTTTCGGCCTGAAAATAATGATTATTTATTATTTTAGGTCCCTAATATCCTTTGACACCATAA
>JAFSET010000004.1 GCA_017435615.1 Oscillospiraceae bacterium
CTTGCAGCCCATTTCCACCGCCACAAATTCAGCGGTATCGAAATCGATGGTCTGATTGATGGCAGCCATCACGCCGTTTTTCATCAGGCACTTGATAACTTCACCGGCAGTTTTCTTCATCCGGGAGGCCAGCTCACCTACTGTGATCTCATCGGGGATCTTGACGGTAACAGGGGCCTTCCGGGCCACCTCCATCTGCAAACGGCGCAGCTTCTCCTGCTCCTCGTTACGGGCCTTATTGCCCTTGAACTTATTGTCCTTCTTATTCTGCTGCTGACCCTTCTTGCCGCCGATACGCTGCTTGCCGCCGGCGTAGTTCTGCATTCTCTCAGACACCAGATTGTCCACCCGGTCGTCAAAACGGGCAGAGTTGACCTGCACCGCAGAGGTATCCACCACCCGGCGCTCTCTCTTGCGCTCCGGCTGGGCAGGCTTTTGGGGCTTGAGCTCCTTCTTCTCCTGCTGGGCAGGCTTTTCGGCCTGTTCACTCTTTTCCTGCTGAGGCTCAGCAGCCTTAGGTGCCTGGGCCGGTGCTTCCTCCGCCTTAGGCTTGGGCTGCACGGCAAACACTGCCTCCAAAGAGTCGATCTGATTGTTTTGGGTCATATAGTCAAATACCACATTCAGTTCCTCGTCCGTGAGGACCTGGGTATTGGACTTAGGCTTTTCAAAAAACTTTGCTACGATTTCCGAGATTTCCTTCGGTGCTACACCGAAATCCGCAGCGACTTCCTTCAAACGATACTTCACTAAACTCATATACTAACGCACCTCCATACTCATTTGGCTTTACCCTTTTTCACATTCCTTTGGTGGGCCTTTGCCTCCGCCTGCCGGGACTGAAGCCTTTTGGTCTTCACCTGCAGGTTTTCCAAAACATCCCGGTTCTGCTCCGACACAGGCAAAGCCTTCAGAAAGGCCAATGCCAATGCAGGATCGGTCAATGCCGCAATGGCAAGACTGGTCCGGCCCACGGCCTGCCCCATCTCGTCCTTTGTGTAGGGCAGACGGATGCACTGCTGATCCGTACCGGATACAAAGCTTTTGGCTCTGCGCCAGGTATGGTCACCTGCGTCGCAGGCCACCACCACCAGCCGTGCATGATGGGCTCTTGATGCCGCGCCCACCGGTTCCTCACCCAATTCGATACGGCCCGCTTTTCGGGCCAGGGACAAATAATTGAGTGCTTTACTCAAGGGTATACCCCTCCAATTCTTTACACAGTCGTTCGTACACCTGCTCCGGGACCTCTGCCTCCAGGCTGCGCTCCAACGCCTTGGACTTGCGTGCCTTTTGCAGACATTCCGGCTTGGGGCAGACATACGCACCCCGGCCATTGAGCTTTCCTGAAAAATCCAGGCTCACTGTGCCGTCCGTTCCCCGGACAACACGCAAAAGCTCTTTTTTCGCCTTGCGCTCACGGCAGCCCATACACTGCCGCTGAGGGATCTTTTTTTGCATTGGACTCCCTCCTTACTGATAAGGGATCACTCCCCGTCGGCCTGACTGGCCGGCTTGATATCGATCTTATAACCGGTGAGCCGTGCAGCCAGACGGGCGTTTTGGCCCTCCTTGCCGATGGCCAGGCTAAGCTGATCATCGGGCACGATCACACGGCAGGCCTTCTGACCGGGGATCAGGGTGACGCTGATCACATCGGAGGGGCTCAGTGCCGCACGGACATATTCGCAGGGGTCCTCACTCCAAACGATGATGTCGATCTTCTCGCCGCGGAGCTCTTCCACAACAGCGCCTACACGGCCGCCTCTGGGACCAACGCAGGTACCCACAGGATCAATGCCCTCCACAGCGGCACGGACAGCCATCTTGCTTCTGGAGCCGGCCTCACGGGCAATATTGCGGATTTCAACCTGACCGTCGGCGATTTCAGGGGTCTCCAGCTCAAACAACCGGCGCACCACATTGGGATGGGTGCGGGATACATGGACCAAAGGACCACGGGATGCCCGATGGACCTCCAGCACATACACACGAATCAGATCGCCGGGAGCGTAGCTCTCGCCGGGGATCTGCTCGGAAACACGCAGAACCGCGTCGTTCTGCTCAGCACCCTGACCAATGCGAACAAAAATGTCGCCGGTGGGATCTACACGCTGAACAGTACCGGTGAGCAGCTCGGAGGACTTGGAGGAGTAGCTGTCGTAAACAATGCCACGCTCCGCCTCACGGATGCCCTGAATGACCACCTGCTTGGCAGTCTGGGCTGCGATCCGGCCAAATTTATGGAAATCAACAGGAATCTGCACACTCTCGCCTGCCTGGACCTTGGGATCCAGCTTCCGGGCGGCATCGATGTGAATTTGCACAGAAGGCTCCTCCACCTCTTCCACCACGGTCTTCAGCAGATACATAAACAGACCCTTTTCGCTCAGGTCCACAACAATGTTTTCCGCAGGAATATCCCGATCATCCTCCCTGTCCTTGCGGTAAGCGTTGGTCAGGGCCTGCTTCAGCCGCTCCACCATATACTCTACAGGGATTCCCTTGATCTTTTCCAGTTCACGCAAGCTGGAGAAAATCTCCGCACCGATATCTATCTTGGGTGCTTCGCTCTTTTTGGCTCTTGCCATTTTTCTAATTCCTCCTTCAAAATTCCACACGAAGCCGCGTCAGTGCGACTTCTGATTTTTCAAATGTGATGGTTTCCTTCCCCGCCTCCACGGTGATGCGGCCTTCCTGATAACCCCGGAGAATACAGGGGATCTCCTTCAGGCCGTTACGGGGACGGTACAGTTTTATCAAAATGGGACTACCCATAAACTGTTCAAAATCAGAGGGGCGTTTCAGTGCCCGTTCCAGGCCTGCGGAGCAGACCTCAAAGTGATAGCTTTCCGCAATGGGGTCCTTTTCATCTAAAATCGGATCCACCGCCCGGGCTACGGCCTCACAGTCGTCGATGCTGATGCCGCCGGGCTTGTCGATATACAGCCGCAGAAAACGCTCAGAGCCTTCCCGGACATATTCCACGTCCCAAAGGCTGCAGCCTTTTTCCTCCACAATGGGTTTGGCAAAGGATGTTACCAGTTCTGTTACCTTCAAATAAATCTCCTCTTTCACAATGAAAGAGAGGGGCAAGCCCCTCTCTTTCCAAATGTCAATCCTTATCGTAGAGTATTATAGCACCCCACGACCTGTTTTGCAAGAGGTTTTCCAGGGTTTTTTTACTATTTTTATGATGTTTTTCACAAAATTAAGGCCGAAGCGGCAGTCCCTGCACATATTTTTGATCCCAATCGTCGTCAAACAGGCCGGCAGTGGGACTTCCCAAAGCCAGATCCGTTGCCAGTTCTTCCAAAACCGGTGCAGGCTCCAAGCATTCCAAATAAAACTCAGGAAGCGCCTGCGCGCCCATTTGGGTTCCCAAAACAGCACCTACCAGCGCACCTACAGCCGCACTGCGTCCGGAGTGATTCACCGCTAAGATCATGGCGCTGTCAAAATCCTCCTGGCATACTAAGCTGGCGTACATAGCAGCACTCAGGCACTGAGCCGCCGTATCGCAGCAATACTTCTCCATCACTTCCCGGGGCTCTCTGGCCAGGGCTTCCGCACAATGGATACTGCGGCGCAGGCTATCTGCCAGCTCCTGTGCCTGGGGATACTGAGTGCCAAAGCACTCTGTCAACTGGGTAATTGCTCCTTCAAAGTGGGCCTTCAAAGGCTTGGAAGTATCCTGTGCCACAGAAGCGATCACTGCCGCCACCACACCGCCGCACAGAAAGGTCTCCACGTTGCCGTGGGTCAGGGCCACACACTGGGCGCCCAAAAGCATGGCGTTTTCCCTGCATAACGCTCTGCCGTCACATGCCAGGCCTACCGCCACCGCACCGGGCAATCCGCCGGGGGTACTGGCCCGGTTTGTGGGCCGGTCCATGGTGCCCGGGGTATCGATTCGCAGCGCATCCAGCATCCGGCTGTCCTTACAGGCCCGGACACGCATTTGCGGGATTTTGGCCACCCAGCAATAAGATTTTTCCGGATCCCGTGGGAAATACTGGGCTCTTGCCCATTCCCTTAGCGACAGGTTAATATAGCGCAGATACAGCTCCGGCTTTCCCCGGGTGACACCCATCAGCAGGCCATTGGATACGAAAGCCACCACCTGGGTATAGGCTGAGGCCGCAGCCTGGCCGTTGGCCAAATCATAGCCAAGCAGGCCATTGGGGCCATAGTCCTCCTGAATTTCCTGCCAGTCTTTTCCGTCTACGGTATGACCCATGGCATCTCCCACCGCCAGTCCCAAAAGACATCCACGGCAGGCATCCACCCGTTTCTCCATATCCGCACCTCCTGACATTTTCTTCCTTTATTTTTTATTATAGCCGATTTTTCCGCAGAAAACAACCCTTATTGTCGCTGATGATGGGATCGTATGCGACTGTTGACTTTACGATTGCATAGATTGCAGCTTGTCGATGCCTGCGGCAGGATCGGACAGGATCTGCTGCAGCACCTCCAAAAGGGTCAGCCGCCGTTCCTGGAAGGTCTCCGCATTGTCCCGTTCCGGGATCATGCCGTCGTACAGCCCCTCATACAACGGTGCCATCAAGGCCTTGGGGTCGTGGTTTGTCCCCTCTTTTTCATTATAACCGATGATGGCCTGCTCTACCATCCACAGATACTCATAATCCTCCTGGCCCTCCCGGATGGATTGCAGCCGCAGCGTAGTACAGGGCTCCTGCAAGCCGAATTTCGCCGCCGGGTACAAAAGGGTACCTTCGCACACTGCACCGCCGATATCGTCTGCCGTTTCCCACATAGTCTCGCTGTTGACATTGACGCACCAGTATAAATTGCCCTCACTGCCGTAGTCATACTGCATCCAGGAAAGCACCCGGGAGCCGATCAGATCGTCATCCAGGTGGTAGGTGGGATAAGGTGCCGGGGGGTTATTACAGCCGTACCACCAGGCCTCCTCACCCATCAGCCGGTCCGTGGTATTTTGACGGGCATAGTAATTATCACGCTGGGCCTGGGTGTGCCAGTGCTGGAACTGAGGGCACCAGGCCTGTACACCGCCGGTGGTATCCGACCCCAAAAGGTCCTCGTTGTAGGCAGTGGTTACTACATGAGGCAAACCTGCCAGCGCATTGTAAAGGTCCGGATAATCCTTCAGATACGCATCTGCCACTGCGAATTTACATTCCGAAACAATCAGATCACAGATCTTCACCCGTTCCAATGCCTCACCGGTAGGCTCGTCGATGATGGCACCCAAATAAAAATAGGCCTTTTCAAACAGATTGGTAGTCTCGTCTCCGGACTGGCGCAACGCCACATTTTTCTGCGCCAGCACCGTCAAAATCTGCATGGTCTTCTCCCGGGAGAGGATACGGTGTTCGTTTTCATCCAGCTCGTAGGAGTACGGCAGTGCGTAAGTAGAGATCTTGGGATTGTTGACCACCTTTTCCAGTGCCCACTGCACAAAGGCTTCGTAATCGCCGTAAATGGCAGGCTCCGGGTACATGGGCATACAGCGGTTTTCTACCAGCACATCGAAATAAGCCTGGGCAATGGCACCGGCACCGGTTCCCTCAGCCTTGGCCATATAATCATACCAAATTAAAAAGCAGGACCGGGGGTGGACCTGCTCCGGCATCAGGGCATCATAAACTGTCAGCTCCACGGGGATATCATATTCCCCGTCATCCAGCTCCAGCTTTGCCGTGCCGGTATAAAAGCCGGGAGCTGTATCCTCCGGGATGGAAGCATTGATCCACAGGCCCTGGTTTTCCCCGGCTGCAATGGAGTTAAGCCGCTGTCTTTTCACAGCCTGAAGGGGTACCAATGCATCGGGATAATAGCCGTAGTAGGCCTGAGTATTATAAGAGGCCTCCACATTGACATACCACTGGGACAGCACTTCAAACTGCTCCGCAGAAAAGGTCTTCCCGTCCTCGCTGACCAGCTCGTCCATGGTAAAATCATAGCTTTCCACATCCGCTTCCGGTGTGATCATAAGCTGTACTGACTCCACATCTCCCCGGATGCCGTACAGCCGCAAGGTGTGATCCCGGCTTTCCATCTTCTCCGGGTATTGCACATCACGCATCAAATTTTCCGTATTGTAGGCGTGCCAAAGCTTGACCCCCTCCGTTTCCGGCTGGGTGGTCAGGTTTTCACCGCCGCAGCCTGCAAGCAAGCTGAGTAGGCAGACCATTGCCAACATCCAGGCAATTCCTCTGTTTTTCATGCCAATTCCTCCTTACCATGTCCTCCATTTGAGGATGCATACTATTATACAAGGATTTCCTGTTTCCGTAAAGTAGAATTTAAAAAAGCAGGGCAAATACCCTGCTTTTTTACGATAGAATTAACTTGTCGCTGACTTCGTCGGAGCCACTGGCTTGACTGAACAGGTCCAAAAGCCGCTCCACGGTCAATGCTTTTTTCTCTTCACCGCGGACATCCACCACTACATGGCCGTCATACATCATAATCAGCCGGTTTCCATAGGCAATGGCATCACGCATATTATGGGTGATCATCAGCGTGGTCAAGTTGGAGCTTTCCACGATCTTCTTGGTAGCCTCGAGAACCTTTGCTGCGGTTTTAGGATCCAATGCCGCTGTGTGCTCATCCAGAAGCAGAAGCTTCGGCTGCTGCAAGGTAGCCATCAGCAGCGTCAGTGCCTGCCGCTGACCGCCGGAGAGCAGGCCTACCTTGGAGGTCATCCGATCCT
This sequence comes from Oscillospiraceae bacterium, assembly GCA_017435615.1. GTDB lineage: Bacteria > Bacillota > Clostridia > Oscillospirales > Oscillospiraceae > Faecousia. The sequence goes on from JAFSET010000004.1 coordinate 6,704, forward strand.
CCAGGCCCAAATCCAGGATCTTCAGCTTTTCCCGGTACTCCGCACGCTCAGCGGCGGTAATACCGGAGCGAAGGGTACGGGGCTTGCCCCGACGGGCCGCCAAAGCCAGATTTTCTTCGATCTGCATGGTTGCAGCCGTACCCATCATAGGGTCCTGAAACACTCTGCCGATCAGTTTGGCACGCTTATATTCCGGAAGGGCGCTCACATCCTGACCGTCGATCAGGATGCTGCCCTCGTCTACCGGGAACACACCGGCAACCGCATTGAGCATGGTGCTTTTTCCTGCGCCGTTACCGCCGATGACCGTAACAAAGTCTCCCGGTTCCAGCTTCAGGTTTAAGTTTTGCAGCGCAACCTTTTCATTGACCGTTCCTGCGTTGAAGGTCTTCCATACATGGCTCAGTTCAAGCATTTTGGACCTCCTTCCGTTCTTTCTTATGCCGGGCCTTGCCCTTTTGCAGGTTGGGGACCGTCAGGAACACTGCCACGACCGCCGCGGAGAACAGCTTCATATACTGAGCATCCACATCGATCAGGCTGATCACCATTTGAATTACAATATAATAAATAATGGCACCCAGGCTGACAGCGACCAGCCGCAGCGCAAAGTTTTTAAACAGCTTGCCAAAGGTAACCTCACCGATAATGATTGCCGCAAGGCCAATGACGATGGCGCCACGGCCCATATTGATCTCCGCAGAGCCCTTGTACTGCGCCAGCAAAGAACCGGACAGGGCCACAAGGCCGTTAGCCAGCATCAGGCCCAATACCTTATTAAAATCGGTATTGATGCCCTGAGCCCGGGCCATATGGACATTGGCACCGGTGGCACGGATGGATGCGCCGCGCTCTGTACCGAAGAACCAGTACAGCAGGCCAATGATCACCGCACTGAACAAACCAACAGTCAAAATCGGATGATAGAAGAAGGGCTTCATTCCCAAGGCAACCTCCTCCAGGAACACCATTGCTACCATCACATCGTTGTTGACTGCCAGGATCGCCATAGTAGAGCGCATGCCCATAACCGCCATATTGACGGTCCACAGACCGAGCTGGGTCAAAATACTGGCCAAAATCGCCGGGATCTTACACTTTGTATGCAGAAAGCCGGTGACCCAGCCAGCGGCCATACCGCTTAAAAACGCCATCAGCATAGCAAACCAAACATTGAAGCCGGCAGTCATCATCGCCGCGCAGACCGCACCGCCTGTGCAGAAAGAGCCGTCCACTGTCAGGTCGGAGATTTCCAAAAGCTTATAGGTAATGAACAGGCCGATAGCCATAATGCCCCAGATCAGGCCCTCAGCGACCGCTCCGGGCAAGGCATTGACAAAGCCGTTCAAATTATCTAAAAAATCCAAGGGATCATTCCTCCCCTTTTATCAGGAAATAGGCTCGTAACCCTCAACAGGGGTGATACCCAGCTCTTCGCAGATGGCGGCATTATACTTGGGGGTCACATTGGGAGCGTATTCGATTGCCATTTCGGCAGCGGTGGCCTCGCCCTTCAGGATCTTGGCAGCCATCTTGCCGGTGGTAACACCCAGCTCATAATAGCTGATAGACAGCGTGGCAACGCCACAGCCGGCACAGATGCCTTCCTCACCGGCGAAGACCGGGATCTTGGCAGGACGGCAAATACCGTCTACCACAGCGGCATTGTCAGCAACAGTGTTATCGGTAGGAACATAAATCGCGTCGGACCAGTCTGCCGCATCCCGAACCACCGCGCTCATATCGTTGGTATCGGAGAAGGGGAACTGCTGACAGGTAATGCCCTTAGCTTCCAGGTAGCCCTGGACCTTGTCCACCTGATACTGGGAGTTGGCCTCCGCAGAGCAGAACACCAGGCCTACATTCTTCACATCCGGGCACCACTGGACGATCATATCTGCCTGCTTTTCCAGGTCAGCCAGGTCGGAGGTGCCGGAAACATTGGTACCGGTCACGCCGGTGAAATCCGCAATTCCCAGAGCAACACCGTACTCGGTCACGGAGGTACCCAAAACCGGAACGGTCTTAGTGGCGTTTGCCGCAGCCTGCACCGCAGGGGTAGCGTTGGCCATGATCAGGTCTACCTTGGCAGAGAGCAGAGAGTTGACGATAGAGGTACAGTTGGAGGTCTCACCTGCTGCATTGTCCTCTTCAAACTTGATGCCATCTTCGCCAAATTCCTCGATCAGAGCATCCTTAAAGCCCTTGGTGGCCTGATCCAATGCCACGTGGGGCATAAACTGACAAATACCAACAACGGGTACATCCTTCTCATCCGCTCCGCCGGAACCGCCGCAGGCGGAAAGTGACAGCAGCATGAGAATACTCAGGGTCAACGCAATCATTTTTTTCATAATCTTTCTCTCCTTTCATAATAGCGCAAAGCACTATTGCATTATAATAGCACTCTCCTTCCCCTTATGTCAATAGAAAATCCGCCGCTTGCAGACATTTATTTTCCCTTGAAATACACCTTGTTCGCATCAAACTGAATTTTCCCAATAAAAATAAGATTTTTTCGGATTTTTCTGTTGACAACTGCAGAATTATCCTATATAATGCATCTGTTGCCAAAGACAGCAGGTTGCTGAGTGCTTAAATCCTGCCGAGGTGCGCTGATAGAGTTTTTCTGCGTGTCTTTCTGTCTTCTGGCAGGAAGACACTTATTTTTTCGGAGGTGAAAACACAATGCCCAACGCAAAGGTTCTTGAGAGCAAGAAGGCAGCCGTTGAAGTTCTGTCCGGTAAGATCAAGGAAGCAACTTCCGTGGTTTTCGTAGACTACAAGGGTATCACCGTTGCTCAGGACGCCGAGCTGCGTAAGCAGTTCCGTGAAGCCGGCGTAGAGTACACCGTTGTGAAGAACACTCTGACCCGTTTCGCAGCCAAGGAAAACGGCTACGATTTCGACGAGGTCCTCAACGGTACCACCGCTATGGCCAGCACCACCGGCGATCCCATTGCTCCCGCTCGTATCGTATGTGAGTTCGCCAAGAAGAACAAGCTCCCCATGAGCATCAAGGGTGGCGTTGTTGAAGGCAGCGTTCTGTCCGCAGACCAGCTTAACGGTTTCGGCGAACTGCCCAGCAAAAACGCTCTGGTGGCACAGGTACTTGGTACTTTCCTGGCTCCTATCTCCAGCCTGGCTTTTGTTCTGGATCAGATCCGGCAGCAGAAGGACGGCGGCGCTCCCGCAGCAGAAGCTGCAGAAGCATAATCTACTCGTAAATCCACAAACATAACAAACATTTATTTTTAGGAGGAATATTACAATGGCTAGTGAAAAAGTCACTGCTCTCGTTGAGGAAGTAAAGGGTCTGACCGTTCTGGAGCTGTCCGAGCTGGTTCACACTCTGGAGGAAGTTTTCGGTGTTTCCGCCGCTGCTGCTGCTGTTGCTGCTCCCGCTGCCGGCGCTGCTGCTGAGGCTGCTGAAGAGAAGACCGAGTTCGACGTCATCCTGAAGGATGCCGGCGCTTCCAAGCTGAACGTCATCAAGGTTGTCCGCGCTGTTACCGGCCTGGGCCTGAAGGACGCCAAGGATCTGGTCGACAACTGCCCCAAGACTCTGAAGGAAGCTGTCTCCAAGGAAGATGCCGAGAAGATGGTTGCCGAGCTGAAGGAAGCTGGCGCTACCGCCGAAATGAAGTAATCTTAGGATTATACCACAAACAACCGCCAGCAATGGCGGTTGTTTCCTTTAGGAGTATTCTATGGAACAAATTATCAGCTATTTCGACACCCTTGGACTGGATCTGAACAATTTGCTGATTGTTGCCGGTTTGATTGCTTTGGGCGTGATCATCCTGAGCCTTGCCGGTCGGTTTATCTTCGGCAAGAAATCCACCCTGGTCGGTGCTGTATCCTCTGCCATCGGCATCATTTTTGTTTATGCGCTGAATATCGTTCTGCGCAGTGCCGGTGCGGAGCTGCAACAGTTTATCTCTCCCCTGCCATTCATAAGCATTTCCGGCGACGAGCTGTCCTTTTTCAGCTTCGCCGGTGCAGACTATACCGCCGTTTGCTATGAGCTGATCAATCTGATCATTTTGGCATTTCTGATGAACCTGATCGACCGGTTTATGCCCAAGGGGAAAAATATTATTACCTGGATATTTTTCCGAACCGTAACCGTCCTGCTGGCCCAGGTGGCATATTTGGCAGTCAACTATTTGATGACGACGTTACTGCCGGAGGGCATCCTGACCTATGCCCCTGTGATCGTGCTGGCTATTTTGCTTTTGATGCTGCTGACAGGTGCGCTGAAGGTAGTGGTAGGCCTGGTGCTGACCACAGTCAACCCCCTGATCGCCGCCCTTTACACCTTCTTTTTTGCCAACGTCATTGGCAAGCAGGTCACCAAGGCTGTCCTGACTACCGGCATTTTGTCCTTGCTGGTCTTCGGCCTGGAAAAGCTGGGAATCACCACCGTCTGCATCGCTGCCGGTGCACTGACCGCCTATATCCCCCTGGCCATTATTTTACTGGTGCTTTGGATCTTCGTATCCAAGCTGTTTTAACAGGGTTTTTCACTATTCAATATTCATCATTCATTCCAAAGTATTTTCAATGAATAATGAATAATTAAGGTGTCCGCTATGCGGATGGATTGAATTATTGCATTTCTTTTCTGTTTACCGTAAAGTATAGCTATCCAAACGAGGAGATGTTTCCATGAAAGAAAATGCGTTGATAGACAAATCCATTGCATTTGCGGCAAGGATAAGTTCGAAAGGATCGCACCGGTAGGTAAATTCATGGACTTGCGAACGCATCCGGTACGGATGTGGGCGCAAGTCCATTTGTTCTTCAGGCCCTCTGTACTACAACGATATTTCTTTATCCCCTGTCCTCTATTTCAGGAAGCAGCTCTAAACTGAGCATATATTGCAGCAGCTCTTTGCTAAGATACTCTTTGGAAGCGAAGGCATTTTCTTGCGCAGGCCCGGGAATAAAGTTTTCGCACGCTTTGGCATCCGGCAGTTTTTGCTTGGCTTTGACCAATGTACAATGTCCACACCAAACACGAAATATTTTGCGGTTATCAAAAGTATAATGCCTCAAATAATAGGAACAATTTGCACAGCACTGATTATTCATACAAGTACCTCCAAGCTGTTTTATGCTATTTTACTCAGAAATTGAGTTTTTGTCAATACTCAAAACATGAGTATGTTAAGATGCTCTTATAAACCTTTGAAGGAGGGTACTATGGATTACAGAGAGCGTCTTCGTGACATTAGAGAAGATCGAGATCTGACACAAGCGGAAATCGGTCGATTGCTGAATAAGAGCCAACAGGGCTACAGTCACATTGAAAGTGGTCGTGCAGAGTTGAAAATTGATGATCTGATTACATTGTGTCGTTTTTATAACCTTTCTGCCGACTATGTAATTGGACTTGTCGACAAACCTGTATCTTTTAAAAGAAAATAGAATTCAATAGCACTTTCTTATGGTACAGCAATGAAAATGAGGAACTATTATGGAATATGTATTTTGGGCAATCTTCTTTTTTGTATTTCTTATACCACTGGTTTTGGGGATTATCATTCCCATATATAAAAAGCACCATAGTGTAACCGGCGGCATTGTCAACTATGATTCCACCATGAGAAAATTTGTATATAAAATCAATCTTTCATACCAGCAAATCGTTGACTTGTTAAATACGAAGAACGATATTGATGAACTATCCTGTACATTTGATTCAGGTAAAGCAATCATAAGGTTTTCAGACTACGGTTCTCATAGAGATTACTATTTTCAATTTCAGGAATTTGATGGTTTTTCTATTTTGAGGCTGGAACAGGTTGCGTTGATCGGTATGCAATGCCATGTTCCCTATAAACTCAATCCATTTTTTGTCAGTAAATTGCACGCTGAAATCGTCCCTTTTTCTCAATACAGCTTTTGAATCTGCAGTCCCCGACACGAAAAAGCAGTTTCAAAATGATTTTGTAGGGTCTCCTCTCCCGAGGTGACCGCAATCAACACAGAAAAATTAGCACAAAATTTGCGAAAGTAACGCAGATTTTGTGCTATTTTTGAGTTTCGGACCCCCGGGGACGGGTGTCCCTACGGCTCAATATGGACGGTTTTGCCTTGGTGAGACTGCCTCATTTTTGATACATAAAACATTCCGGGTCGTGGGACACGATCACGCCGATTGCCTGCAGATAGGAATACACGATGGTACTTCCCACAAATTTCATCCCACGCTTTGCAAGGTCACGGGACAGTGCATCGGACAAAGGCGACGTGGTTTTCCCCAGCTCGACAATTTGCTGCTCCTTTGTAAAGCCTTTCAGGTATTCACGAAAGCTTCCGTACTGCCTTTGGATCTGCAAAAACACTTTGGCATTGTTCACTGCGGCGTTGATTTTGAGCCTGTTGCGGATGATGTTGGGATTTGCCATCAGCTCCGCAATTTTCTCTTCGCCATACTTTGCGATCGTTTCCGCATCAAAGCCGTCAAAGGCCTTGCGGAAGGCCTCCCGTTTATTCAGCACGCACTCCCAGGACAGTCCTGCCTGAAAGCTTTCCAGCAACAGCATTTCGAACAAATATGAGTCGTCAAAATTGGCAACGCCCCATTCTTCATCGTGGTACCGGATGTAGCGTTCATTGTGCATATTACACCATTTGCAGCGTTTTAATTCATTCATAGAAAACTCCTGTTTCGAAAACAAAACAGCACAAAATCCGTGAATTTTGTGCTGTTTTTTATGGATAAGTGGACCGTCCGGGACTCAGAACAGGCTGACCTGGCTGGTTTCCGGCAGGTCACCGAATGCACCGGCTTCCTTGAGCATTTGGATGTGGGTCTTGGACACCTTGGTACAGGCCGCCGCCACTTCCTCGATGGACAAGAACTCCTTGCCCTCCCGGCCTTCCATCAGGTCCCAGGCCGCACTTTCACCCAGACCGGAAATGGACACAAAGGGCGGACGGAGCTTTCCATCCTCGATCAAAAACTTAGTGGCATGGCTCTTATACAGGTCGATGGGCAAAAATTCAAAGCCACGCAGATAGTACTCATAGGCCACTTCCAGGGTGGTCAGCAGATCTTCATCCTTGTTGGTGGCATCCTCGTTGCCGTCAATAGCCTTGATATTGGCCATGACCATATCCATGCCGTGGGTCATCATAGTCACATCAAAGCCGCCCTTTTGACTGCGGCGGTAGAAATAGGCCGCATAGAACGCAAGGGGATGGTACACCTTAAACCAGGCGATCCGAAATGCCATCATAACATAGGCCACGGCGTGGGCCTTGGGGAACAGGTACTTGATCTTTTTGCAGGAGCCAATGTACCATTCCGGCACACCGGCTGTGCGCATTTCATCCTCTGCGCCGTCCGGCAGTCCCCTGCCCTTACGCACGGACTCCATGATCTTAAAGGCCCGTTTTTCCGGCAGGCCGCAGGAGATCAGGTAGATCATAATATCGTCACGACAGCCTATGGTCTGATCCACACGGGCTGTGCCGGAGACGATCAGGTCCTTGGCATTGCCCAGCCACACATCGGTGCCGTGGGTATAGCCGGAGATCCGAACCAAAAAGTCAAACTTTTCCGGCTTGGTATCCAGCAGCACGCCACGGGTAAACCGGGTGTTGAACTCCGGAACCGCCACCGCACCGGTGGGTCCCAAAATGGGATCATCCTCATAGCCCAGCACCTTGGAGGATGTAAAAATGGACATGGTTTTCTTATCATCCAGGGGGATCAGCTTGGCATCCACGCCGGTCATATCCTCCATCATGCGGATCATGGTGGGGTCATCGTGGCCCAGCATATCCAGCTTCAGCAGGTTTTCCTCCATGGAGTGATACTCAAAATGGGTGGTGATCTGATCGGAATTGGGGTCGTCCGCCGGGTGCTGCACCGGGCAGAAGTCCCAAATCTCATTTTCCTGAGGGATGACCACCAGGCCGCCGGGATGCTGGCCGGTGGTACGGCGCACGCCTACACAGCCGGAGGCCAGGCGGTTCATTTCCGCCGCCGAACGGTGCTGCTGACGCTCCTCCAGGTATTTTTTTACATAGCCGAAGGCAGTCTTTTCTGCCACACCGCCAATGGTGCCTGCCCGGAAAACATGGGATTTTCCAAACATTTCCGTACAGTAGGCGTGGGCACGGGCCTGGTATTCACCGGAAAAATTCAGGTCGATATCCGGCACCTTGTCACCGCCAAAGCCAAGGAAGGTCTCAAAGGGGATGTTAAAGCCCTCCTTGGCATAGGGCGTTCCGCATTTGGGACACACCGCGTCCGGAAGGTCCGCACCGCACTCATACCCCTGGGGTACATCGAAGGTGGTATATTTGCAGGCTTCATTGGGACAGCGGTAATGGGGTGGGAAGGAGTTAACCTCCGTAATGCCGGACATATAGGCCACGATGGAGGAACCCACAGAGCCACGGGAGCCTACCAAATAGCCGTTTTCTAAGGAGTTCTGCACCAGCTTCTGGGCAGACATATAGATCACATCGTAATTACAGGAAATAATATCGTGCAGCTCTGTTTCCACACGCTTGACGATCAGCTCCGGCGGATTTTCACCGTACAGCCGGTGCATTTTGCCGTACACCAGTGCTTTCAGGTCCTCCACGGAGTTTTCGATCTTGGGGGCAAACAGATTATGGGGCACAGGACGCAGAGTCTCGCACATATCCGCAATGGTATTGGGATTGGTGATAACCAGTTCATAAGCCCGGTCCTCGCCAAGATAGGCAAACTCCCGGAGCATTTCATCGGTAGTGCGGAAATACAGGGGGTTATCCTTGTCCGCATCGTCAAAGCCCTTGACACCCAACAGAATGTGGCGGAAGATCTCATCCTCCGGGTTCAGGAAATGGACGTCGCCGGTGGCAACCACCATTTTCCCCAGTTCATCACCGATGCGAAGCACTGTTCTGTTGAAGCGGCGCAGGTCTTCCTCCGAGTCCGCCATAGGCTTCTTGCCGTTTTTGCCGGGACGGAGCATAAAGGCGTTATTGGACAGCGGCTGGACCTCCAAATAGTCATAGAACGAGGCCAGTCTGTGAAGCTCCGCATCACTTTTGCCCCGGATAATCGCCTGGAACAGCTCGTTATTTTCACAGGCCGAGCCGATGATCAGGCCTTCCCGCAGCTCCATCAGCCGGGACTTCAGGAACCGGGGATTTTTCTTGAAATATTTCAGGTTGGCATCGGTGAGCAGATGGTACAAATTCCGAAGTCCCATCTGATTTTTTGCCAGGACCACAATATGCTCGGTTTTGCCACTCTCCCGGCGGTGAGGAGCCCGAAGCTCCGAAACAAGGGTATTGATTTGCTCCAGCCGGGTAACGCCCTTTTCCTTCAGCATTTCCACAAACCGGGCCATGATCATGCCGCAAATAACGGCATCGTCCGCCGCCCGGTGGTGGTTAAACTCCGGCAAATTCAAAGCATCCGCAATCAAATTCAGCTTATGCTGCTTGAGCTGCTTCATCAGCACCTGGGAAAGGGCCAGGGTATCCACACTGGTAAAGGGATACTCGATCCCCTGCTCCTTACAGGCTGTACGGATAAAGCCGGTATCAAAATCCGCATTATGGGCCACCACCGTACGGTCACCCACAAACTGCAAAAACTCCGGCAGAACCTGTTCAATATCCGGCGCATCGATGAGCATTTCCTCGGTGATGCCGGTCAGCTCCACGATCTGCTGACGAAGCTGCCGTCTGGGATTGACGAAGGTTTGGAACCGGTCCACTTCCCTGCCGTCCTTGATGATCACCGCACCGATCTCAATGATCCGGTCCTCCCGGGAATTCAGGCCCGTGGTCTCCAAATCGAAGGCCACAAATTCTTCATCCAGGGAGCCGGTCTTATCACCAAATACGGCGCAAATGTCATCTACATCGTTTACATAATATCCTTCACAGCCGTAGAGGATCTTGATGGGCTCCCCGGTTCCTGCCACGATGGGCGCACCTTTTTTGCCCTCGATGGTGTGCAGGGCATCGGTAAAGGACTGGACACAGCCGTGGTCTGTGATGGCAATGGCCCGGTGGCCCCAGGCAGCCGCCTGCTTGATGGCCGCATCCGTATTGGTCAGCGCATCCATATTGCTCATCACCGTATGCAGGTGCAGCTCCACACGCTTTGCGCCCTCGGCCTTGTCCTGCCGCTTAGGCATAGAACCGGGCATAATGGCTGTAGGCTGCAAAACGGTTTCATTATCAAATTTGTTCACAGTCATCCGGCCCTGGACACGCAGCACGCTGCCTACCTTGACCTTTTCCAGAATGGGCTTGGCTTCCTCGTTTTCCATAAACCGGTTGACCCGGATGGAGCCGTTATGATCGGTCATATCAAAATTGATCACCCAGGCGTTGCGCTTTTTCAGCTCCTTATGCTCCACGCTGAATACACGGCCCTCCACGATCACGCCGCCCATATCCAGGCTCAGCTCCTGCATGGGAACCGCCGCACCCCGGAAGGGTCTGCCATAGATGGCATCGGGCTGTTCCTGCTTTTTGGAGTCCTTTTTCCCGGCATCAAACCGGGCTCTGGGCAGCTCCTGCATCAGTTGTCCGCGCATTTTTTCCATAGCGTCGAACAATGCCTGACCGCTTAAGTTTTCACCGCTGTGGATCTCAATGGAAACTGTCTTATCAAACCGCTCCTGCAAGGCAGCGGTCACCTTTGGCACGCACTCGTTCAGCTCCTGCAAACCGTTGCCCAAAAGCTGAATGTGCAAAGTATCCTCCTGCCAGGACCACTGAGCACCGGCCAAAGAGGCTCTTGCCATGGAATTTTGGGCCACGAACAGGCCCATCAGCTCCTCAGGCTCTACCTGCCGCAAAAGCTCCGGGGCATATTTAGGAGTTAACATAACACTGTTAAGGTCATAAGCCTCACACACCCCATTGCCGATCTGCTCAAGCTCACGCTCCGGTACATACTCCGGCAGACGAAGCTGCACCTGTACCGCCCTGCGTCCGGGATCAATATCCGCAGCGGCAACAGCCGCCTGAGAAAGCACCGATATCAGGTGCTCAGGCGGCTGGTACAACGAAAACATATTCAAAAAGAATACTGTCTGATCCATGATTCCTCAAAATTCTTCTATTCTCTTGAGCAGTGCCGGCAATAGCTCCTCATAGGGCAGTTTTGCCACCTGCTCGCCTTTTTCAAACAGCATGCCGCAACCATCACCGCCGGCAATGCCGATATCTGCCTCCCGGGCTTCGCCAGGTCCGTTCACGATACAGCCCATCACCGCCACGGTAATGGGTTTTTCACAATCCTTCAGTGCCTGGTCCACCTGGTTCACCAGGCCGATCAGGTCGATTTTTGTCCGTCCGCAGGTGGGGCAGGAGATAATATTCACGCCCTCCTTGCGCAGTCCGGCGGCCTTTAAAATATCCTTGGCCGCATACACTTCCTCCACCGGATCATCCGTCAGGCTGACCCGGATGGTGTCACCGATGCCATCCAACAGCAACGCTCCGATGCCCATGGCGGACTTCATCAGGCCCATTCTCACCGGGCCGGTTTCCGTGACGCCGATGTGCAGCGGATAGTCGCACCGGCTGCGGAACAGCCGTGCTGCCGCAACCATAGTTGGCACTGTGGAGGATTTCATCGACACGCAGGTGTCGTAAAAATCATACTTTTCCAACAGCTCCAAGTGCTGGAAGGCACTTTCCACCAGGGCTTCTGCGGTGGGATGGCCGTATTTTTCCAACAGCTTTTTATCCAGGCTTCCGCCGTTGACACCGATACGGATGGGGATCTTCCGATCCTTGCACACATCTACAACGGCCTTGACCCGGTCCTCACCGCCGATATTGCCGGGGTTGATGCGGATCTTGGCTGCACCGCCCTCTGCGGCGGCAATGGCCAGCTTATAGTCAAAGTGGATATCCGCTACCAGCGGCAGCGGTGACTGCTTGCAGATTTCCGCAAAGCTCTGGGCAGCAGCCTTATCCGGCACCGCCAAACGGGCGATCTGACAGCCTGCGGCAGAAAGCTTGCGAAGCTGCTCCAAACAGCCTTCCACATCGGTGGTTTTCGTATTGAGCATAGACTGGATCGCCACCGGCGAACCACCGCCAATGGGCACATTGCCTACAAGTATCCTTCTGGTCATGATTTTCATCCTTTATTTGAAAATAAACAAAACATCCTTAAACATGATCACTGCCATTAAGATCAGCAGCAGGATCATACCGCCGGCGTGGATATATCCCTCGATCTTGGGGTTCAGCTTTTTCTTGGTCACTGCCTGAATACCGGTGGTCAGCAGCAGACCCACACAACGGCCGCCGTCCAGTGCCGGAATGGGCAGCAGGTTCATCACACCCAAATTGATGGCAATAAAGCCGCCAAAATAGACCATATTCAAAATGGCGTCGCCAAAGTTTCCGGCGGCAGATGCCGTATCGGACATGATCTTCACAATGCCCACAGGGCCGGAGATATCCTTCACACCGGCCTGACCGGTAAAGAGCATTTTCAGGCTGAGCCACACACTTTGGACGGTGCTGAGGGTACTGTTCCAGGTATAGGGGATCAGGCCCCCTAAGGTCATCTCCTGCGCGCCAAAGGAAAAGCCGTAGCGTTCTTCCTCTGCGCCTGTCTGCTCGTTTACGAAGGTATGCTTCTGCATGGGGTAATCTTCAAAGCTCAGTTTTTTCCCGTCACGCTCTACCACGATATCCATGGTCTCGCCGCCAAACTGCAGCAGCAAATTGGCATCGGAGGCGGTGTAGACCTGAAAGCCGTCGATCTTTACAAAACGGTCCGACGCGTGCAGGCCTTCCTCGGAAACGATGGTACAGCCGGGCTCTACCTCCTCGATCACCGGGACCGTATAGGCCGTGACGGTGGAGAAGAAGATCATCAGCAGCAAAAAGCCTGCGATCAAATTCATTCCGGAGCCGGCAACCAAAATGATCAGCCGTTTCCACCAGGCTGCCTTTTGGAAGGAATGGGGGTCATCGGTATCTTCGTCCTCACCCTCCATGGCGCAGTAACCGCCAATGGGGATGCAGCGAATGGCATACATGGTCTCCCCTTTTTGCTTTTTGAATATAGCAGGTCCCATAAACATGGAAAACTCGTTTACCCGGACCTTGGACAGCTTGGCAGCAATAAAATGGCCAAACTCGTGAATAAAGATCAACAGGCTAAACAGCAATATGGCGAAAAAGATGCTAAATACAGTCATAGATACTCCCTCGGTTTATTTCGAAATACCGGTGCGCACCGCCTGTCTTGCCAAACGGTCTGCCTCCAAAATCTGCTCCAGGGTGGGATTTTTGATAAAGGGTACTTCCTCCACCGCCCCGGCAACCAATCTGTAAATATCGTAAAAGCCGATCTTGTCCTCCAAATACAGGGCCACGGCCTCCTCGTTGGCGCCGTTCATAGCCGGGCAGGCCGTACCGCCGGCCTTTGCACAGGCTCTTGCCAAAGCAAGACAGGGAAAAGCTTCCATATCCGGCGCAGCAAACGCCAAAGTCGGACAATTCAGAAGATCCAGCTTTTCCACCGGACTGTCGCAGCGGTCCGGATAGGTCATTGCCAACTGAATGGGCAGGCGCATATCCGGTGCGCCAAGCTGGGCCATCACAGCACCGTCGGTAAACTCCACCATGCTGTGAACAATGGACTGGCGGTGGATCACCACGTCCACCTGCTCCAGGGGCAGATCATACAGCCGCATGGCTTCGATGACTTCCAGACCCTTATTCATCAGGGTGGCGCAGTCTATGGTGATCTTCGCTCCCATTTTCCAGGTGGGATGGCGCAAGGCATCCGCCTTGGTCACCTTTTGAAGCTGCTCTACGCGCATGCCGTAAAACGGACCGCCGGAACAGGTCAGGATGATCCGCTTGACCTGTCTGCAATCTAAATTGGGCATCAGGCACTGGAAGATAGCCGAATGTTCTGAGTCCACCGGCACGATCTGCGCGCCGTATTTTTTTGCCTCTGCCATCACCAGCTCACCGGCGCAGACCAGTGTTTCCTTGTTGGCAAGGCCGATGCGCTTTTTCTCACGGATGGCGGCAAGGGTGGGCTTTAAGCCCAGCATCCCCACCACGGCAGTGATCACGCAGTCCGCCTGAGGCATGGTTGCGGCCCGGATCAGGCCTTCCTCTCCCCAGGCAACCTGCACAGCATCGTCCCCAAGCTCCTTTTGAAGGGCCTCGGCAGCCTGCTGAGTTGCCATCACCGCCAGCAGCGGACGGTACTTCCGGCACTGCTGCGCCATGCGCTCTGCATTGGTACCGGCGGTCAGCGCCGCTACCGGAATATTTAAATGCTCCACAATATCCAATGTTTGGCGGCCTACAGAGCCGGTGGAGCCTAAGATACTAACACATTTAACCATAAACGATCTCCGCAATAGGAAGGATCAGCAGCAGCGCTTCTGTAACCGGACCAACCACGGTCATGGAATCAAAGCGGTCCAAAATGCCGCCGTGACCGGGGATCAGATTGCCATAATCTTTTATACCTGTCTGCCGTTTGATCACAGAGAAGGTCAGATCACCCAGCACAGAGGCAAGGGAGCCTGCAATGCCGTAGATCATCCCGTACAGGAAATTCACACGGCAATCAAAAACCAAATGCAGCACCAGGCCGTAGATCATTACGCCCAGCACCGTGGCAAGCACGCCGCCGATCAGGCCCTCTACTGTCTTCTTGGGACTGATCACCGGGGCCAGCTTATGCTTTCCCAGGTAAATTCCGGCAAAATACGCACCGGAATCGGAAACAAAGGCCAGCAAAAAGGGCAGCAGCACATAGGCAGAGCCCAGCTCCATGCTGCGAATTCGCATAATGGAGCCCAGCAGATAGGGAATCAAAAGTCCACCTGCCATGCACAGCAAAATCTTGTCAAAGGGCAGCTTCGCATGGGACAGCAGCATTTCGCCAAACAGCACAAAGCAGAAGCAAAGCGCACCCACATAGCCCCACACATAGGGCATACCAAAGCCGCACCAAATGCAGACCGCCGCAGCGGCAACCATGGTGTAAACCACCAGCCGGGGATGCTTCAAAAGAGCTGTGCCCCACAAAAGCTCATAGGCCGCCACCGCACTCATCAGTGCCAGCAACACCGCAGTACACACCGGCGGCAGGAACACCAACACCGCCAAAAGCAGCGGCAGCAACGCCACCGCGGCAATGATCCGTGTTTTCATATCACACACCTCCAAAACGGCGGTTGCGCCGATGATACTGCTCAATAGCCTGATCTAAGTGCTCCGGCGCAAAATCCGGCCAAAGCACATCCATAAACACATACTCGGAATAGGCAGACTGCCACAGCAGGAAATTGCTGGTCCGCAGCTCGCCGGAGGGGCGAATGATCAGCTCCGGATCGGGCACATCGGCAGAATACAAGTAGCCTGAGAACCGGGCTTCGTCCAAATCCTCGGGCTTTAAAAGGCCTGCGGCCACATCCCGGGCCGCTTGCTGCGCAGCCTTCACGATCTCATCCCGGCCGCCGTAGTTTAAGCAGAAATTCACCTGCACATCGTGATAAACACCGGAGGACCGTTCCGCTTCCTCACAGAGCTTTCTCAGCTCCGGAGACAAACGGCTGAGGTCACCGAAAAATTTGAAACGCACATGGTTTTTCTCCATATCCGCCAACGCCTCACGCAGGTATGCGCCCAGCAGCTTCATAATTCCTGCCACTTCCTCAGCCGAACGCTTCCAGTTCTCTGTGGAAAAGGCATACACCGTCAGGTACTCTACCCCCAGGGTCCGGCAGTAGTTGGCTGTACGGCGGAAAGCCTCCGCGCCAGCGGCGTGTCCGGCGGTGCGGGGAAGATTGCGCTGCTTTGCCCAGCGGCCATTGCCGTCCATAATAATCGCAATATGGCGCGGGGGACGCAGATTATGTTCCTGCTGTTTCTTCATAACGGCCTGTTCCTTTCAATACTTTGGGGGCGCAAGCGCCCCCAAATGAGCTGGCAATTAAATTGCCATCAATTCCTTTTCCTTAGCGGCAAGGGCCTCATCCACCCGCTTGGTGAACTTATCCAGCAGGTCCTGCAGATCCTTCTCTGCCTTTTTCTGATCGTCCTCGGTGATCTCGGACTTTTTCTTCAGGTTCTTCACATAATCCATGCCGTCACGGCGAATATTACGCATAGCCACCTTGGCATCTTCGGCGTACTTCTTGACCTGCTTGGTCAGCTCCTTACGGCGCTCCTCGGTCAGCTGGGGGAACACCAGGCGGATGACACGGCCATCGTTTTGGGGATTGATGCCCAGATCGGAGATCTGAATGGCCTTCTGGATCTCCTTCAGCAAATTGCCGTCCCAGGGCTGGATCACCAATGTACGGGCATCGGGAGAGGAGATGGTGGCCACGCCGTTTAAGGGTGTCTCCTGGCCGTAATACTCCACGGTGATGCGGTCCAAAACCTTGGCGTTGGCACGGCCTGCACGGACGGCGCCGAAGTTATCGGCCAGCACATCCAGGGTCTTTTCCATTTTTCTGCTGTATTCTGTAAAATCTACACTCATTGCGATATCCTCCTAAAGTTGTATATAAATTAGTTTTTAACGACAGTTCCAACCTGCTCGCCGCGAACCACCCGGACAATGTTATAGGGGTCCTTCAGGGCAAAGCACACAAGGGTCATATTGTTATCCATAGCAAGGGTCATAGCCGTGGAGTCGGTGGCCTTCAGGTGACGGGCCAGCACTTCATCATAAGTAAGCTCGTCAAATTTTACCGCGCCCGGATCCACATTGGGGTCGGCAGAATAAATGCCGTCCACATTCTTTGCCATCAGCACCGCGTCGGCCTCGATCTCAACGCCCCGGAGCACTACACCGGTATCGGTGGAAAAATAGGGGTTGCCGGTGCCGCCGGCAATGATGACCACTTTTCCCTCGTTGAGGTAACGGTCGGCCGTATCCCGGGTGAAGTATTCGCAGAATTTATTCATCTCCACCGCGCACAGCACACGGGCATCCACGCCGTGCTTTTCCAGGGCATCCGCCACAGCAATGGAATTCATCACTGTACCCAGCATACCCATGGCATCCGCGTGAGAACGCTGCATCTTGTCTGCACCATCCTTCACACCGCGCCAAAAATTGCCGGCACCCACCATCAAGCCGACCTGCACACCCATTTCCGTGCAAGTCTTGATGGCCTGGCACACAGAACCAATGATATCAAAATCCAAACCCCGGCGGGCATCGCCTGCAAGGGCCTCTCCGCTGACCTTCAGCATAATTCTTTTATACTTCAGCGTATTCACAGCAAACCACTCTCCTTTTGTAAGGCTGTCTATCCTTTCCTATTTTAATACAAGACAGCCGAATTGACAACCATAATTTACGATTTTTCTCAAAATGTTTTTAAGAAATTCATAATCTTTTACTTTCGCAATAAATTCAGTTGCAAAAATATTTACGATAGGTTATAATGGTCCATTATTTGAGCAAAAAGAGAGGTATTACACGATGGCTGAAATCACCGAGAGCAAAAATTTCATCCACGCCTTCATTGAAGAGGATATTGCCGAGGGCGGCCGTTATGCCGGCAAGACCGTACACACACGGTTTCCCCCGGAGCCCAACGGCTATCTGCATATCGGTCACTGCAAGGCCCTGATCATTGACTTTGGCACTGCCGAAAAGTTTGGTGGCCTGTGCAACCTGCGTATGGACGACACCAACCCCACCAAAGAGGACGTGGAGTTTGTGGAGGCCATCAAGGAGGACATCCACTGGCTGGGCTTCGACTGGGGTGACCGGTTCTACTACGGCTCCGATTATTTTGAAAAGGACTACGAGTACGCTGTAGAGCTGATTAAAAAAGGTCTTGCCTATGTTTGCGAGCTGACACCGGAGCAGTTTAAGGAAAACCGGGGCGACCTGAATACCCCTGCCACCTCCCCCTACCGGGACCGTCCCATTGAGGAAAGCCTGGACCTGTTCAGCCGTATGCGTGCCGGTGAGTTTGAGGACAACCGCTACACCCTCCGGGCCAAGATCGACCTGGCCTCCGGCAACTTTAACATGCGTGACCCCGTGATCTACCGGATCCGCCATATGCACCACCACCGTCAGGGTGACAAATGGTGCATCTACCCCATGTACGACTTTGCACATCCCATCCAGGATGCCCTGGAGGGCATTACCCACAGCCTGTGCTCCCTGGAATTTGAAAACCACCGTCCCCTGTACAACTGGGTGGTGGAAAATGTGTCCGTGCCCCATCATCCCCGGCAGATCGAATTTGCCCGGCTGGGCATTGACCACACGGTGCTCTCCAAGAGAAAGCTCCGTCAGTTGGTGGAGGAAGGCCGTGTCTCCGGATGGGACGATCCCCGGATGCCTACCCTGTGCGGTCTGCGCCGCCGTGGCTACACCCCTGCCTCTATCCGCAATTTCTGCGACCGGGTAGGCGTGGCCAAGTCCCCCAACACCATTGAATTTGCCTTCTTAGAGCACTGCCTCCGGGAGGACCTGAACGAAACTGCCCAGCGTGTAATGGCTGTTCTGAAGCCCATCAAGCTGACTATCACCAACTATCCGGAAGGCAAGACCGAGGTCTTCCAGGTGGAGAACAACCCCAACGATCCGGAAGCCGGTACCCGTGAGGTCACCTTCTCCCGTAATCTGTGGATCGAAGCAGACGACTTCCTGGCAGAGCCTATCCCCAAGTTTAAGCGGCTGTATCCCAACGGACCGGAGTGCCGCCTGAAGGGTGCCTACCTGATCACCTGTACCGGCTGTGTCACCGACGAAAACGGCAATGTGACCGAGGTTTTGGCTACCTACGATCCGGAGTCCTCCGGCGGTGATCCTGCCGACGGACGGAAGGTCAAGGGTGCCACCATCCACTGGGTGGATGCCTCCAACTGCTGCGATGCAGAGGTGCGCCAGTATGCTAACCTGTTCGACGATCCTGATCCGGATGCTTCCGGCAAGGACTTCATCTCCTGCCTGAACCCCAATTCTTTGGAAGTGCTCACCGGCTGTAAGGTGGAAGCCAGCCTGAAAAATGCCAAGGCTCCTGCATCCTATCAGTTTATGCGTTTGGGCTACTTCTGCCCGGACAGCAAGGATTGCACACCGGAGCATTTGGTTTTCAACCGCAGCGTCAGCCTGAAGGACAGCTTCAAGCCCGGAAAGTAATGAAATATCTGCCTGAATTGGTCAGGACCCTGTGCCGGGTTTTCCACCAATTCAGGCATTTTTCATCAAAAAACTTGACTGTGAAGTCTATGTGTTGTAGAATAGAACTATCCTGAGCGGCCGTTATGACGTACCATTTGATTTGGAAAGGATGATAGATTTATGCGAAACGAACGGATCTATAAACCTTCACACCACAAAACGGTATTGCTGGTAATTTGTATACTGACCCTTACGCTGAATCTGTGTGCCTGTGACCCTATGCATGACCATCATCCCTATGAAATCAATACCGAATGGATCAGTGAAGATCCATATATAAGAATCCAATATGGCCCAAATCCCGGAGATTTTTCTGAGCGGACAGTTGAGTTTGTATATGATGGAAATACTTATGATGTTGAAGTGTATACACATGCATGGAACTTTATGATTTGTGAGACAGAGGATAGCGCAACGGAGCATACCGGTATTGTTGGTTATCTGTTGAGTGGTAGGTGCAAATATCGCGATGGATGCCTTGTTGTAAAAGTGGATGAGGAAAGCATCCTTTACGGAAAGTACAAAGAGGTCGTACTGAAACCGGTTGGAACACCCGTCCCGGCACAAGAGCCAAGGGACCTGTCATATTACCTGCAGTTATTACATGCAGCATTGAGCTATGAGATGGAATAGGACAGGGCTCAGTTCTCTGTCTTGCAGCAGCAGTCAAGAAAATTGCCCCACTTGTCCACAGCTTGCCTGCACATACACAGCGCAAAGGAGGTCATCACGGTGCACAAAAATCCATCCGTAGAAGCAAATCCCTCGTTGGTGCGTTTTTTCAAGTACCTATTGTTCCCTGTTGAACCCCATCGTTTTGCAATGCGGGGAATTGCACAGTGCAAGGAATCCGGCGAAATACTTCCCCTCCCCTTTGCATACTATTCCCCGGGACTTACTGCGATTTACTACATTTTCAGCATTGCCATATCCATCCTGTTGCCGATCTTATATAAACCTCATCTTCCAATAACGCAAGATAGGTTTGTTACCATCTTGGCTATATTGGGTATCATACCCATTGGGTTTCTCGCAATCTTGATTTTTCACCATATAGTTGTTTCCTTCCTTCTCGCCTTTTTCCCATGGGAGACGATGTCATCAAAAGATAAAGCATCCCATCACAAAGACCACGCAAGGCATATCCTGCGTGTCAGAATGATGTGGCCTACAATCGTGTATTGTTACCTAGTCTTCAAGGTATGGCGTATCATTCCTTGATTTTAAAACTGTGCTCCGGAAAGGAGATCAGCATGAAAGAAAAAGATGTTTTAACAAGATCTAAGCGACAAGGGTACGTTTTTCTTGTCCCCTGTCTTATTTTTGTACTTATATTTGTCCTGTTGTTATGTAGTTGCGCGCCACGCCAATACACATTCCCCAACAAAGGGCAACCTGTTGTAAGTATAGAACTGTTGTACAATCCACACGCTAACAAAAATGTTATTGGTGGACCAATGGAAAGTATTCGCTTTTTACAAAAAGAAGAAGTCGATACCTTTTTGCAGGCTCTCTATACCATAGAAACCCACAGATGTATTACACCACCACCAACTGATTACGGGTTCTACGTTGCGCGTGTAGTTTACGAAAACGGTGATATTGAAATATTTGGCTCACGGCATATTGAATTTATTGAAAAAGGACAAGAACCCGCAGGGATTGGAGGGTATTGTCTTACCCCTGAGGACTTTAAGGAACTTTTCTTCGAATACGCAGGGCCGTGTGCCGACCTCTATCCTGAACCGTTCTAAGAAAAACTCCCAACAGGGCAGTGGCGATTTGCGTAAACCCTCGTCTGACCTGCCATGATTGTAAAACACGGCTTCGGAAAGGAGATCAGCATGAAAGAAAAAGACGTTTTGACAGGATATGTATTGACGGATGCCGAGAGATCGGCGCAAAAGTATATAGCGCCTTTTGGTATCGGATTGATGGCCATATTTGCGTGCATACTTTGGATCGAAGCAGTTAAAAGCGGTGGCAGTGTTATTCATTATCTGTTTGCGTGCTGCTTAAGTGCTCCTACAATCTTCTTGGTAATAAACTCCTTTCGTATGCGGTCAATTGTAGAACTGATGTTTTGCGTTGACGCGAAAACTGTCAGCAATTTCTCAAAGGGGAAGAAAACCTCTCTTCACCATTTTCAAACCCAATTTATTACTGTTTTAACCCGAGATTTTGCCTATGGCAAAGCGACAGCAACCAAAAAATTCTATTTATTTTCTCCGCACCCCATTGCACCTCAATATATTCGTGGTCAAGGATTGTCAGTGCTCAAAAGAATAAGCGATCAAAACATTATCATCATCCCTCAAAACCAGTCCACAGAAGCATGGGTCATGGATAAGCTGCATTTGGCAAGCGTTCCGGACTATCCGGTTGTTGCCTGCCTTCAAGGCAACTCCGACGAAATGTAATGCAAAAACCCAGGCTACAGGTCGCTTCATCCGCCACGAGCAGGACAAAGAGACAAGCGAATTGTTCCCTTCTCTCCCTTGTCTTCTTAACTTTTTATGATAAAAGCCCCAAAATGTCATTTGCGTTGACATTTTGGGGTTTTCCATAGTTCATTGGTTTTTTCTATTCACGTTCAAGCAGCCGGAAGAGCGCCTGGCTGATCAGGGTTTGTTCCTGGGAAGAATAGCCAAAGTGGGTGCCCTGGGGCAGCATATGGAGCCGGACCGCAGGCACATTTTGCAGCCACTTTTTGGTTCTGATGCTGACCAGTACGTCCTGTTCTCCCAAAAACACAGCACAGGGCTTTTGCAGGTCCGAAACCTTCCCTCTGCAATGGGCCGCCAGAGTCAGCAGGCTGATAAAATTAGGGATCCAGCCTATGTACTTCCACAGATACGGCTTCAGGACCACGCCCAGATCCTCATAGCACTGCAGATCCAGGGGGTCTTCCCTACGGACCCTTCCAAAGGCAAAGCGCAGGCTTCGTCCCATCATTTCCGGCTTTACGGCAGGACACAGCGGCACATTCAGCAGAAGAAGACTTTCTACACAGGCATGTGCTTGCTGGGCATCCAGCGCCAACAGCGCCCCTAAGGAGTGGCCCACCAGCACAACACGCCGGCCGCAGTGTTCCTGATGCCGGATACACTGCTCCACCTGGGTCTTCCATTTTTTCATGGAGGCTTTGGAAAAATCCGATACGCTGCCGCCGTGGCCCTCCAGCAGGAGATTATAGACCGCCAGGTCATCCGGCACCTGGGACACCAGCCAGTCAAAATGCCGGGGCGTGGAGAGAATTCCGTGGATCATAATCACTGCTGTATTTTCTGTCCCCCGGTCACGAATGAAGCATCTATGGGCCATATGCCCTCCTGTTATTTGATCAGGTCCCCCACACCGTCTGCAATATACTTGGGTCTGTAGGGGAAGTTGTCAATATCCTCTACTTTGGTCACGCCGGACAGTACCAGCACCGTGTCCACATTGGACTCAATGCCTGCGATAATATCCGTATCCATCCGGTCACCCACAAAAACGATCTCCGAGCTGTGACATTCGATCTTTTTCAAGCCGTGGCGCAGCATTAAGGGATTGGGCTTTCCTACGAAATAGGCCTTTTTGCCGGTGGCGATCTCAATGGGCGCGATCAGCGCGCCGGTGGCAGGGGCTACGCCCTTCTCCGTGGGACCGGTGATATCCGGATTGGTGCCGATCAGCTTGGCACCGTTATTCACAAGCTCAATAGCCTTTTCCAGCTTTTCAAAGCTGTAGGTACGGGTCTCGCCTACGATCACATAATCCGGATTGACATCGTTCATATAGATCCCCTGGTCGTACAACGCCTTGGTCAGGGCCGCTTCGCCAATGACATAGGCCGTACAGCCCGGCTTTTGGCTGGAAAGAAATGCTGCTGTTGCCATGGCGGAGGTATAGAAATGGTCTGCCGACACCTGCAGGCCCATCCGCTCCAGCTTCATGCTCAGCTCATGGGGCGTGCGCTCCGAGCTGTTGGTGAGAAATACAAAACGTTTTTCGTTGTCGATCATCCAATTCACAAATTCCCGGACGCCGTCCAGGATTTTGTTTCCGTGATAAACCACACCGTCCATATCGCATATAAATCCGATTTTTTTCTTGATCTGTTCCAATGAAATGCGCTCCTTTGCATATGTTATCTTTCAGGTAAGTATAGCATATCTTCCCCCCAATTTCAACCGTGGTGATGCACATTCAAAATTAAACGGGATATTTTGAAATTTAGGTGTTGACAAATCGGATTTTTCTGCTATAATTTCAGGTGTTCCGCGGGTGTAGCTCATCCGGTAGAGCGCCACCTTGCCAAGGTGGAGGTAGCGAGTTCGAGCCTCGTCACCCGCTCCAAAAAAGAAGTAACTTTTGTCTACCAAAAGTTACTTCTTTTTTTATCCAAGCTGCAGAAACCTTTGCGGTCGCATTAGGCGACTGTTGATCGCCTAATGTAAAACATTAAAGGAGGGCACAAAATGACCTATGGCATCATTGATAGGAAAAACCATAAATATTACACTCATATGAGCAAGGTTTTTCAAGCAATGGACAACGCCCAGTTGCAATACAACTGGCTTATTACAAACTGCATATGTTATCCGCAGAACAACGATATCGAAAAACTGCTTAATCAAGAATACTGTTGGTTGTCAGGTGATGAATTATCTGCCAAAATTGAAAAAGAGGATTTTCAATGGATTTGGGGTTGCCTTTGCGGATTTTCAAAAGATATTACAATGGAAGAAGCACTTAAATACCCGTTGCCGTCTGCGGAAGATTATAATGGGTACTATCAAAATCCAGTGTCTGTCCAACATCCGCTTTCCACTGTAGAAATTGTTCCTTCCGATAGTTCGTGGACTCTTATTATTAGCAAGGACAAAACGATCATAGACAGTTATCTGAAAAGATGTCCTGAATGTGAAGATCTACTTTTTTACAACCAACGATAATTATTACACTACTTTTAGTCACTCTTTCGCAACAAAAAAGTCCCCTTTGTCTACCGGACTTTTTTGCATGATGCGTTCCATCGGCGCATGACACAACGCATCACATCACTTATCACTTACTTACAAAGGAAAACCAGACGATGGGTTGTTTAGCTGAACTGTTTTTTGAAATATTTGCCGAAGCATTGTTTGAGCTGATCGGATATTGCTATATCAAGCTGATGCAATTGATCGTTCCGGACAAAACCGTTTCAGAAACTGCAAAGAAAAAGATCAAGAATATCGCAACCACCGTTGCTGCCCTTTTGGCAGTGACATTGATTATAGGTGTTATTCTTTTTTTGCAGCAAGATCCATTGATTAAAAATATTGGAAAATATATGACATTTATCTCCCTGGCTATTATGCTCCTGCAGGTCCTTGCAGGAATTGTGATCAAGATCGTCACCCATATCAAAAAGTAACCTCACCGGCTTTTACATAAAAAACCTCTTTTGTCAGCAGGCAAAAGAGGTTTTTACTTTATGTAGTTTCCGGGACGGTTTCCTCCGGCTCCAACCAGAACTGGTCATAGTCCCAAACATAGCCCTGCATATCCTCCTGAAGTCTGGCATCATAGTTGCCTTGTTCGTTACAGGCCAAAAGGTCTACATAGTACAGGTTGCTTCCGTCGGATATCACATTCCAGTACCAGCTCTCCCCTTCCCTTGTTCCGGACACCACCTGACAGTACAGGCCCGCCCGGCGGCACATGGCTGCATAAACCGTGGCAAACGCCTTACAGTCACCAACGCCGTGGCGCAGCAAGTGGTAGGCAGGTGTGATGGCTGTCTCGATCTGATAATCGTGGCGTTCCATCAGAAAAGCATAAAGCTGCAAATATTTCTCGCTGTCCTCTCCGTCACCGCTGACATACAGCTCTGCGGAATTGAAGATGGGAGAGACTGTCTGCTGCATACCACGCAGGTCATCCCGGCTGGTTTGGTAGGAAAACAGCACCTCCACCACACGGGCAACTCCCTTTTCCGGGTACACCGTGGCTGTGACCTGAGGCATTTCCATACACACATCCGGGTTGTCATCCACATAGTCCTGCACAAACTGCTGTACATCCAGTTCCCGGTAATCGGTCACCTGTACAGTAATACCGGCATCACAGTTTTTCAAAGCACCTTCAATCAGCACGCAGGCTTCTTCCATGCTTTGCGCATGGCGGATCCGCAGAATTTCCGACCGGCCGTGGCTATAGGTCACTGTCACCGCAACCGCCTGCTTGGCTGTATTTGTGCCATATTCATAGGTGATGTCACTGACCGCGTAAGCACCTACCGGCGTGGAAGTGGTTACAAATGCAATGGCAGATTCCATATGATCAGTCAAAACATTCTCTTCCACCGATGGATAATAGATCACAGCGTTTTCCGTTCCCTGGCTGACCAGTTGGGTCAGCTTATTGCGCAGCTCCAAATAAGAGGTGACCTCCGCATCGGTGTTGCTGCTGCCGGAAGAGCTGCTTTGATGGGGCGTTGCTACATAATACTGTCCATTCATCCACAGATCACAGCCTGACAGAAGCAAAATGCATAATGCTGTCATCAGAATCACACGAAATCCCTTCATAACGCCCCTCCTTATATCACAGATTGAATTTGGAATACCGGGCAAAGCCGTCCCCCAGCACCTGGTGTGCCTCCTGCACGATGATGAATGCCTCCGGATCAATGTCCACCACTAATTGCTTCAGGTCCGAGATCTGCTGGCGTTTTACCGCCGTCAAGATCACCTTCGTGTTCTGGCCGCTGTAGACACCCTGGCCGTCCAAAAAGGTAGCGCCACGGTGAAGCTCCGAGCCGATCTTGCCTGCAATTTCCATATGATGCTTACTGATAATAATGGCAACCTTGGAATAGTCAAACCGGTAGACCACCGCATCGATCACACGGCCAACCACAAAAATGGCAATACCGCTGTAAAGGGCTGTGCCTACATCCTGAAAGACGATACCGGTCAGGGCCGCCACGATCAGGTCAAAGACCGTACTGATCATGCCGATGGGAACATTTTGATACCGCAGCTTCAGCAGTCGGATAATAATATCTGAACCGCCGGTAGAGCCGCCTGCGCTAAAGACCAAGCCTAAACCAAAGCCGCACAGCACACCGCCGTACAGTGCGCCGATCAGAGGCTCTGTTTCCGGCACCGGCAGCACCGCAAAGGCATCCACGAACAAAGACAGCAGCGCCATTCCGATCAGGGAGCTGAAAAAGAAGCTTTTTCCGATCTTCACGCCGCCAATGGCAAACAGCGGCAGATTGATCACAGCGGAAACGATACCGATGGTACTAAACTGCATCAGGTGGACGATCACCATGGCCAAACCGGAAATGCCGCCGGCATTGAGGTTATGGGGAGCTAAAAACAAGTCAAAGCCCAGGCCAAACAGGGCGCATCCCACAGTGATCTTCAAAAAATCCAAAAGGATCTTCAGTTTATTCTTCATCCAAACCTCCGCCTGCTTTCAGGCTGTTACATATCAAAGCTGATTTGCTTCTCCGGGGAGTCCTCTTCCTTCAGCAGCGCACCGGCAGTGGGAATATTCCGGCTGCGGTAACGGGATACATTCACAATTCCGCTTTGCTCCAAAAGCACCGCACGGTCCAGGGCAGCCTTTTTCTTAATGGACATAGCGGACACGCCAATGGTATTTCTGGTGGTCTTCGGCAAAAGCTGCGCCGTAGAGATCACCGCCACTCGGCCATCAGTGGAGTACAGGGCCACCTGGGCATCCGTCGTCAGGGCCATAGCTGTCTTCAAGGGGCTCTTATCCGAGAAGGCACCGGTGAGCTTACGCCGGTTCGTTTTGGTCTCATAGGCGGACAGGGGCACCTTGGCGGCCTTGCCGTTTTCATAGAAGAACATCATGAAGCCCTTATAATCTCCGGGCAGGACCACCTGCAGCACATTTTCGCCGGGCTCCATGGAAAGCTTTGTGGGCAAATAGTCACCCAGCAAGGATGCCTTGCCGTCGTCAAAATCAGACAGCCGGGATTTATAGCATTGGAATTTATCTGTAAATACCAGGATTTCCGCCTTGTTGGTGGTTTCCACGCTGAAATCCAAACTGTCGCCCTCTTTGAACTTCTGCTCACCGGACATTCGCAGAGACTGCTGTGTTATCTTTTTCAGGTAACCCTCTTTTGATACAAACAAAGTCACCGTATAATCCGGGGTATCGTCCTCTTCCTCCTCAGGCTCTGCCTGCTGGGCATCGTAGACGATCTCGGTTTTTCTCGGCTGGCCGTACTTTTCTGCCACCTGCTTCAATTCGCCGATGATCACATTTTTCAGCTTTCGCTTGCTGCCCAGGATATCCCGCAGCTCCGCAATTTCCTTTTCCAGCTCATCCACAGCCTTGAGCTGCTTGAGGATATACTCCTTGTTGATATTGCGCAGCTTGATCTCCGCCACATAGTTGGCCTGAATTTCATCGATTCCAAAGCCGATCATCAGGTTGGGGATGACCTCGTTTTCCATCTCCGTTTCCCGGATAATGGCAATGGCCTTATCAATATCCAAAAGGATGCGCTCCAGGCCCTTAAGCAGATGGAGCCGTTCTTCCTTTTTGGTGATTTGGAAATGGATGCGGCGCATCACGCACTCGGTCCGCCAGGCGGTCCACTCCTCCAGAATCTCTCCCACACCCATCACCCGGGGCATACCGGCGATCAGAATGTTGAAATTACAGGCAAAGCTATCCTGCAAGGGGGTCAGCCGGAAGAGCTTCTGCATCAGCTTCTCCGGGTCAACGCCGCGCTTCAGGTCGATCGCCAGCTTCAAACCGCTCAGGTCGGTTTCGTCACGCATATCATTGATCTCTTTGATCTTGCCTGCCTTGATCAGCTCCGCCACCTTGTCGATGATGACCTCACTGGCGGTGGAATAGGGAATTTCGTAGATCTCAATAATATTGTCCTTTTTCTGATAACGCCACTTCGCGCGAAGCTTAAAGCTGCCACGGCCGGTGGAATAAATTTCCCGGGTGGCGGCCTCGTCAAACAGAAGCTCCGCACCTGTGGAAAAATCCGGTCCGGGAAGAGTCTCCAAAATATCATGGTCCGGATCGTTCATCAGGGCAATGGCGGTATTGCAGACCTCCGCCAGGTTAAACGAGCAGATATTGGAGGCCATACCGACAGCAATACCCTGGTTGGCAGACACCAGCACATTGGGGAAGGTGGTGGGCAGCAGCTCCGGCTCTTTCCGGGAGGCATCGTAGTTATCCACCATATTGACGGTGTCGCTGTCAATATCCCGGAACAGCTCCTCGCACAGCGGCTCCAGCTTTGCCTCCGTATACCGGGAGGCCGCATAGGCCATATCCCGGGAATAGACCTTACCGAAGTTACCCTTTGACGCTACAAAGGGATGCAGAAGCGTCTCATTGCCCCGGGCCAAACGGACCATGGTCTCATAAATTGCCGCATCACCGTGGGGGTTGAGCTGCATGGTCTGGCCCACAATGTTTGCTGATTTTGTCAGTTTTCCCTTCAAAAGGCCCATTTTATACATGGTATACAGCAGCTTTCTGTGGGAAGGCTTGAAGCCGTCGATCTCCGGAATTGCTCTGGATACGATCACCGACATCGCATAGGGCATATAGTTGACCTCCAGGGTCTCGGAGATTGCCTGTTCTGTGGTGGAGCCTACAAGTCCCACAACGTGGCTTGTATCGATTTTCTTCGCCTCCACCTGAGTTTCTTTTTTCTTCCTTGCCATATTGGACCTCTCTTAGGAAATATCCGCAAGCTCCAAATACTTGGAGCCGTTTTCCGCAATAAAATTCTTTCTGTCGTTCAAAGCATCACCCAACAGCACATCGAAATAGTAGGATGTGCGCTCCGCATCCTCCGGCATCACCTTGATCAGACGCCGTGTGTCCGGATTCATGGTGGTCATAGCCATCATCTCAGGGTCGTTCTCACCAAGACCCTTGGACCGCTGGATGTTGCTGGGCTTGTTGCCCTGCAGATCCTCTTTGAGAATTCTGGCCTTTTCTGCCTCATTGTAGGCAAACCAGGTCTTATCCTTATAGGTGATCTCAAAAAGAGGAGACTCCGCAATATACACATAGCCGTCCCGGATCAGCGTGGGACACAGCCGGTACAGCATGGTCAGGATCAGGGTGCGGATCTGGAAGCCGTCCACGTCCGCATCAGTACAGATAATGACCTTGCTCCAGCGCAGGTTGTCAATATCGAAGGAGGACAGCTCTTTGGCCTTTTTGCCCTGAATTTCCACACCGCAGCCCAGCACCTTCATCAAATCGGTGATGATAGGGGATGCAAAGATCCGGTTATAGTCTGCCTTCAGGCAGTTGAGGATCTTGCCACGCACCGGCATAATGCCCTGGAATTCCGCATTCCGGGACTGCTTGACCGAGCCCAACGCGGAGTCACCCTCCACGATATACAGCTCACGGACCGCCGGATCTTTACTGCGGCAGTCCACAAATTTTTGCACACGGTTGGCAATATCAACCTTGGCAACCAGATTTTTCTTGATGTTGCTCTTTGTTTTTTCCGCGCTTTCACGGGCACGCTTATTGATCAGCACCTGCTCCGCTGCCTTGTCCGCCTCCTGCTTGTTTTCCAGGAACCACACCTGCAGCTTGTCCTTAAAGAAGGCGGTCATGGCATCCTGGGTGAATTTGGAGTTGACAGACTTCTTGGTCTGGTTTTCAAAGCAGCCGATGGTGGAGAAGCAGTTGGTGATCAGCACCAGGCTGTCCTGAATGTCCTGATAAATGATCTTAGACTCGTTTTTGGTATATTTGTTGGTTTCACGCAGATATTTGTCAAAGGCCGCCACAAAGCCGGAGCGCACTGCCCGGTCCGGGCTGCCGCCATACTCCAGCCAGGAGGAATTATGATAGTATTCCGTATGGCTGACCTGCTTGGAAAAGCAGAAGGAGCAGGTGATCTTCAGCTTCATTTCCGGGCGGTTTTCCGCGTCACGGCCCCGGCGCTCCGCTTCCCAAAACACCGGCATAGTAAAAGCATTGTCCCCGGTCAGCTCTTCCAAATACTGACGGATACCGTCGGCATAGCAAAACTCTTCCTCTTCAAACCTTTTGCCCACCTGATTGCGGAATTTAAAGGTTACACCCTTGTTGACCACGGCCTGACGGCGCAAAACATCCCGGTAGTAATCCGCAGGGATGTTGATGTCGGTGAACACCTGCTTATCCGGCTTCCAATGGAATACGGAGCCGGTCTTTTTCCGGTCAGTCGGTTCTTTTTTCAGGCCGCCCTTGTTGCGGCCCTTTTCAAAGTGCAGATCATACCGGAAGCCATCCCGGCGGATGGTAGCGTCAAAGAATTCCGACGCATACTGGGTAGCGCAGGAGCCCAAACCGTTCAGGCCCAAAGAATACTCATAGTTCTCGCCGTTTTCGCCGTATTTGCCGCCGGCGTACATCTCGCAGAACACCAGCTCCCAGTTGTAGCGTTTTTCCTTTTCGTTATAGTCCACGGGACAGCCACGGCCAAAGTCCTCAACCTCTACGGACAGATCCTCGTAACGGGTCACGATAATGGTATCACCGTGACCTTCGCGGGCCTCGTCGATGGCATTGGAGAGGATTTCAAATACCGCGTGCTTACAGCCCTCCAAATCATCCGATCCAAAAATGACCGCCGGGCGTTTCCGAACACGCTCCTCCCCCTTCAGCATCGAAATACTGGAGTTTCCGTATTGTTCCTGTCTTGTTTTTGCCATTGTATCTACCTGCCATACTTACATAATTTAACCAGTTTATTATACCCATTTTGTGCCTAAAAGTCAACAAAAACCACAATATATTGATAAACGTCCGAATAACAAACCTGTTTTGTCCTTCTTCATTACTAAGACGGTAGCTTCAAATTCCAGTTTATAGAGCATTTTAATAATTGCAGGAACCTACCATTTTGTCATTGCGAGCCAGTGCTCACACTGGCGTGGCAATCTCGAAATGCAAGGGTGTACAATTCTTAACCCCAAAGGACTCGTGATAGCCTGAAAATATTTATTTTAAGGTTTCCCAGATCCTTTGGCAAGCTGAATACATAAAGTCTCCCTTTGAGATTGCCACGCCGCCCAAAGGCGGCTCGCAATGACAAAACGGTAGGTTTCCGCAAAGTTCAAACAGCTCGATAAACTGGAATTTAACCGCGCTGATGTTGGGCACAATGCGATTATGGGAGCGTTGCGGTTTTCATCACAACGCTCCCATAAAGACAAATATAAAATTCTTTATCAATCTGCATCCATATGCCGAGCCTGCCAAAACACACGGAACGCCGTGGGCAGCGCCGCCTGTTGATCTATTTCCTGCTCCGTCAGCCAGTGAAACGCCCCTGACGGCTCCCGGACCTGCACATATAATCCACGCATATTCCACTGCACATGGGTAAAAATATGCTTTTTATCTGTCTGCCGGAGTATGTCACGGACTTCCAGGCCCCACTGGCTGAGAATATCCAGTGCCTGAGCCGTATCCATATGACCGGGAACATTGGGAAACTGCCACAATCCCGCTAAAAGACCTTTATTTTCCCGTTTTTCCAGGGCATACGCTCCGTCCGCGCTTAGGATAAAAACGGTCATATCTTCCGTTTTTCGTTGCTTTTTGGGGGATTTGACCGGAAGCTTTTCTGCAGTTCCCTTTTGAAACCCCCTGCAAATATCCCTACAGGGACAGCTTTGGCAATCCGGCTTGCGATTGGGTCCGCAGACAGTTGCCCCCAATTCCATCAGGGCCTGTGTGAAATCTCCGGCGGTCTGAGGGTATATTTTCTCCAGCTCAGAAGCCACTTTTTTCTTCATAGCCGGCTGGTCGATGGGCGTATCATCGTCCATCAGCCGGGTATAAACACGCAGCACATTGCCGTCCACCGCAGGAGTCTTTTGGTCAAAGGCAATGGAGCACACCGCGCCTGCGGTGTAATCCCCAATGCCCGGCAGTTTCCGAATAGCCTCATAGCTGTGGGGAAATTCGCCTCCGTGCTCCTGCATGATTTGGGTGGCAGCTTTTTTCAGGTTGCGGACCCGGCTGTAGTAGCCCAAGCCCTCCCAAAGCTTTGTCAGCAATTCATCGTCTGCCTGGGAAAGCGCCGCCACGGTAGGCAGCTTTTTCAAAAAACGGCTGTAGTAGCCTTTGACGGCCTCCACCCGGGTCTGCTGCAGCATAATTTCCGACAACCAAATATGGTACGGATCCCGGTCAGCACGCCAGGGCAGCTCCCTTCGGTTTACATAAAACCACGGAAGCAGCCGTTCCGGCAATTGCTTCAGATTTTCCATCAGGCCGCCTCCTTTCCAAAAATGAATGAGCAGAGGAAACTGCTTTCAAGTGTCCTCTGCCCAGTTATCATTCTAAAATCAGCCAGGAAACACACTGGCAAAGTAAATAAACAGCGGCAAGACCAGGGAAAACACACTGATCAGCCAGGGATATGCCACACGCCGGGAGCAGAACATCATCAAAAGACACGCCGCCGTGATCAGCAAGGGGCCGATCACCGCCACCATCTTGCTCAGGGCAATGATCTCCACGGCAAATCCGTCACCGCCTGCCATAGGCATGCAAAGAGACACCGTCTCCGGCAGCTTGATCAGATTGTCCAGCGCCAGCAAAACAGCGGCAAAGGCCACCGGAATTGCCAGTACCACACTGCGCAGCTTATAGACCCACATACAGATCATTTTAAACAGGCTGCCCTCTGCCTTCGCTTTATCCTTATTCTCTTTAATGTCCTGCTTCGCGGACTGAAGATCCTTTTTGATATCTCCGAATATCTTCATACAACCACCTCCGGTTGAGATCACACTTTTATATATTTTAGCACAAAACCGCAAATTATGCAAGTGCGCAAATCCCTTGTTTATTCAGTCCGTTTTATAGGACCAAACAGCGTGTATGATAGCCTCAGAAAAAACAAGGAGGTTTTACCTATGAACACTGCTGTTACGAAAATGGACTATCCCCTGGCCCCCTACCCCAACGCCGCGACCCGGCGGGAGCTGCTGCACAAGCTTTTGGACCACCTGCTGATCATCGCAAGCTGCGCAGGCGTTGCCGCGGTGATCCTGCTGCTGGTAGCCCTGGCTTAACGCTTATTGTCCCGGTACAGGGCCGCAAGGCCCTTGATCAGCAGATCTTTGTCGTAATGGATGGGGGTTTGGCACATGGGCAGCACAAATTTGGCGATGCCGCCGGTGGCCACAACCGTAGTTTTTTGGCCCAGCTCCTGCTCCATCTTTTCGATCATGCCGTCCAGCATACAGGCTGTACCCAGCATAATACCGCTGCGCATACAGTCGATGGTGTTGCGGCCAATAGCCTTTTTCGGCTGATCCAATTGCAGACCGGGCAGCAGCGCGGTACGCTCTGTCAGCGCGTCCATAGAGATCTTAACGCCGGGACAGATGCACCCGCCGATCAGTGCGCCGGTTTCATCCAGCACCACCATGGTGGTGGCGGTGCCCATATCGATGACGATCATAGGCGGCTTATGCTCACGCAATGCCGCCACACAGCCTACCACCAGATCCGCACCGGTCTGACTGGGGTTTTCCAGGCGAATGTTCAAGCCGGTCTTCAGGCCGGGGCCCACCACAAGGCTATTGAGCCCTGTCAGCTTTTTCACCGCTGTCTGCATGGAGTTGAGTACCTGGGGCACCACAGAAGCGATAATGGCACCCTCGATCTGTTCCGTTTGGATCTTGTAAATATCCAGCAGGGACTTCAGGTCCATACAGTACTGGTCCGAGGTTTTGGTGGTCTCGGTGCGCAGCCGACCCTCAAAAACGATCTTGTCGTCCCGAACGCCGCCAATAACAATATTGGAATTTCCCACATCGATGGTCAAAATCATAACCTAATCCTCCAGATCCGCCTGCGTGATAATTCTGCAGGCGGTTATTTCTTTGCCGTCCGTTTCTATCACGGCGGCAGTGCCGCCAAAGTGACCGCAGGTGCCGGGATTTAAGACCCACAGGCCGTCATCCTCTTGGTGACAGTAAGCCTGATGGGTATGGCCGTACAGAGCCGCCTTGGCTTTATAACGCCGGGTCTCTGCCAAAAGCGCCCCTATGCCCTGCTTCACCCGCTCATTATGGCCATGGGTCATCAGCATCCTGACACCGCCTACATCATAGCACAAAAGCTCCCGGGCATCCGGCGGACAGCGGTAGCGGTCACAGTTGCCGGCCACCATATGGACCTGCACATGGGGCAGCTCCTCCTGCAGGGCCTGGGCATCGTCATAATGATCTCCCAAATGGATAATAGCCTGGGGCTGAACTTTTTTGCCGCACAGACGCATAAAGCTTAACGCCGAATGAGAATCGGACAACACAAGGATGGTCACATCGGTCACCTGCCGTTCTATTGATGCATATAGTAATGGTAGCATCATTGTACCACAGCAATTTCAAAAAAGCTATGATATTTTACCCTTTTTCGGACAGGAGGCACTTTTTTATGCATAACACCCCGGACAACAAATCCATACAGCAGGCAAAAAAGCTTGCAGAAAGTCCCGTGGGCCAGCAGCTTCTATCTGCCTTAAAGGCATCAGCCGGTCAGGAATTTGACGCGGCGCAAAAGCAGGTGCAAAACGGGGATTTTGAGCAAGCGAAAATAGCTTTGTCCAAGCTTTTGAATACGCCGCAAATTCAAAAGCTCCTGAAGGAAATGGAGGCCGGCAAATGAGCGAGCTTGAGCAAAAGCTGGCTGCTGTGATGAATGATCCTGCTATGATGCAGCAGGTGATGAGCCTGGCCCAAAGTCTGCAGGCCGGCCAATCCCAGGCAGATCACCCCCAGGAGTCTTCCACGCAGAACGCCATGCCGTCATTGCCTGAATTCGATCCTTCGATGCTGCAAAAGCTTTCGGGCCTTGCACAGCGCAGCGGCATTGACAAAAACCAACGGGCCCTTTTACAGGCACTGCGGCCCTATCTGCACGGAAACCGGGTCAACCGGTTGGAAAAAGCTATGCAGGCCGCCAAAATGGCAGGCTTTGCCACATCCTTTTTAGGCAGGTGAACCGATTGTATAACCGATATATTCCCCGTCCGGACGGATCTTATTCCCGGTGCCGAATTCCGGAGCCACATCCCCCACGGCAAAACCGGCGGCCCGCACCGCCGCCACCGCCGCCTCCGCCCCAGGAGCCCCAGTACTGCCCAAAGGACCATACCAATGCAAGCCGGGAAGCAAACCCCTTTGGCTTTCTTCGGCAGCTTTTGGGCAAGGATTTCGACACCGGCGATATCTTAGTGATCTTGCTGCTGCTTTTGATGGCCGGCGACAGCGAAGAAGAGCGCAACAACGCCCTTTTAACCATTGCGCTGTATTTTATGATGTGAAATGGGCTGTCTCGAAATGAACGAGACAGCCCCCAAATGAGGAACTATAAAAAGCTAACTGTAGGGAACGGCCTATGTGCCGTCCCGTATTTCGTGTTTCGAGGATGATGATAGGGAATGACACACAGGTCATTCCCTACATTTTGCTTTATCGAGGGACAAAGCCGACTTTTTTATAAACCTTGCGCAGGGTCTTTTCTGCCACGTAGCCAGCCTTTTCCGCGCCGGCACGGTAAACGCCTTCCAGGTAAGCCTTGTCCTTAACGATGCGGCTGGCCTCCTCACGGATGGGCCGGAGCATCTCCACCACAGCTTCGCCAACCTTGGGCTTAAACGCGCCATAGCCCTGACCTGCAAACTCCTGCTCGATTTCGTCATAGGTCTTTCCGGTGCAGGCGGAGTAAATGGTCATCAAATTGGCAACACCGGGCTTATTTTCCTTATCGTAGCGGATACAGTTTTCCGTGTCGGAGTCGGTGATGGCCCGTTTGAACTGCTTCATGATCACCTCAGGGGGATCCATGACCAACACCCGTCCGGTGTCCTCATTTTCCGACTTGGACATTTTCGCGGTGGGGTTTGTCAGGCTCATGATCCGGGCACCGACCTTTGGTACATAAGGCTCCGGGATCTTGAACACATCGCCGTAAATGCCGTTGAAACGGCGTGCAATGGTATGACACAGCTCCACGTGCTGCTTCTGATCCTCGCCTACCGGCACCAGATCCGGCTGATACAGCAAAATATCACCGGCCATCAGGCTGGGATAGGTAAACAGACCGCCGTTGATATTGTCCGCGTTTTTAGCGGACTTGTCCTTAAACTGAGTCATACGGCTCAGCTCACCAAACATGGAGTAGCACTGCAGCACCCAGCCAAGCTCCGCGTGCTGGCGGACATGGCTTTGAATAAACAAAGTATTCTTTTCCGGGTCCAGGCCGCAGGCAATGTACTGGGCAAGCTGCTCCAAGGTCCTGCGCCGCAGGTCAGCCGGATTTTGGCGGACAGTAATGGCGTGCAGGTCTGCCATAAAATAGAAGCAGTCATACTCCTGCGCACGCTCCGCCCAATTCTTGATGGCACCCAAATAGGAGCCCAAAGTCAGGTCACCGGAAGGCTTGATGCCCGATAACATTCTTTTCTTTTGTACCAGTTCTTCCATAGTATTTCCTCTTTTCTGTTTTCACTTACGAAGCATTTTATCACACGCGTGAGAAAAACGCAACGGGAAATTGACTTTCCGCCACAAGATATGCTATACTATGCAAAAAACAAACAGAACGAGGTAGATATTATGGATTATCAGGCATTAGCCAATCTTCTTTTTCCCAATGTTACCGAAACACCGGAGGCTGTGGAGGCCCGGTTCCCCAGCCGCAATGCTCCTGAGGGTGCCGTGATCACCCGTATGGCCCCCTCCCCCACCGGCTTTGTCCATTTGGGCAATTTGGTGCAGGGCCTGACCTCTGAGCGGATGGCGCACCAAAGCGGCGGCGTGCTTTTTTTGCGTATAGAGGACACCGACGCCAAGCGTGAGGTCGCCGGTGCCGTGGAGGTGCTGATCAATACTTTGAAGCACTACGGCATTGCCTTCGACGAGGGTGCTACCGTAGACGGCGATATGGGCGCATACGGCCCCTACCGTCAGCGTCAGCGTGCCGCCATCTACCATGTCTTTGCCAAAAAGCTGGTGTCCGAAGGCCACGCCTATCCCTGCTTCTGCACAGAAGAAGAGCTTTCCGCTATGCGTGAAAAGCAGGAGGCCAATAAGGAGACCACCGGCTACTACGGCAGCTACGCTATCTGGCGTGACCGTTCCCTGGAGGATGTGAAAGCCCAGCTTGAGAAGGGTATGCCCTGGGTGCTGCGGTTCCGTTCCACCGGCTCTATCGAAAATCAGTTTAAGTTCGACGATCTGGTCAAGGGCCAGCTTACCATCACAGAAAACAATGTGGACCACGTGCTTTTGAAGTCCGACGGCATCCCCACCTACCACTTTGCTCACGCCGTCGACGATCACCTGATGCACACCACCCACGTTGTCCGTGGTGACGAATGGCTGCCCAGCCTGCCCTTCCATATCCAACTGTTTAAGACTTTGGGCTTTAAGCTGCCCAAGTATGTCCACATTGGACCGCTGATGAAAATGGACGGAAACTCCAAGCGCAAGCTGTCCAAGCGGAAGGACCCGGAGCTGGCACTGACCTTTTACAAGGCTGAAGGCTTCCCGGTGGAGGCTGTTTATGAGTACCTGATGACGCTGCTCAACTCCAATTACGAGGACTGGCGCAGAGCCAATCCCACTGCCCCCTCCGACAGCTTCAAATTCAGCCCCAAAAAACTCAATCCTGCCGGCAACCTGTTTGACTACGCCAAGCTGACGGATGTGAGCAAAAACGAAATCGCAAAAATGGATGCCGAAAAGGCCTACAGTCTGCTGACAGAATGGGCCGCGGAATTTGATCCGGATTTTGCCCAAAAGCTTACTGCTGACAAAGACTACGCCGTTTCCATTTTGGCCATTGGCCGGGGCGGTAAAAAGCCGAGAAAGGACCTGGCTACCTGGAAAGAAGCCAAGCCTTATATGGGCTTCTTCTATGATGCTTACCTGGAAACGCCGGTGTTTGATCCTAAGTTCTCCGCCCAGACCGTTTGCTCTGTGCTCACCAAATTCCTGGACCGGTACGACCCGGCAGACGACAGTGCGCAGTGGTTTGACAAAGTCAAAGCCATCACACAGGAGATCGGCTTCACCACAGACATGAAGGCCTACAAGGCCGATCCTGCCGCGTACCCCGGCACCGTTGCGGATGTATCCACCTTTATCCGCCAGGCCGTCACCGGCAAGACCAATTCTCCCGATCTGTACACTGTGATGCAGATCCTTGGTGCTGAACGCTCCAGGGCCCGTATTCAGGCAGTGATCGACCAGCTCTAATTTGAAAGCTGAGGGGCTTCAGCCAATATACCCCCTCAGCCTTGGAGGCTCTATGAATATTATCATTGCAGGCGGCGGCAAGCTGGGACTGACACTGGTCCGCCAGCTTTCCGCCGAAGGACACGATCTGACTGTTATCGACCACAACAGCAGCGTTTTGGAATCCACGGTGGAGCGGTTCGACACCATGGTTACCCCGGGCAACTGCGCCTCTATGGAGGTGCTGCTGCGGGCCGGCATCCGGGAGGCAGACCTGCTGATCGCCGCCACAGCCCAGGACGAAGTCAATCTTTTGTGCTGTATGACCGCCCACGGCTTAAATCCCCAATTGCATACCATTGCCCGCATCCGCACCCCGGAGTACACCCAGCAGATCATGACCATGCGGGATGTATTTCCCCTTTCCATGACCGTCAATCCGGAAAAGCAGGCAGCGATGGAGATCGAACGGCTTTTGAAATTCCCCGGCTTCTTGCGGCGTGAAGCTTTCGCCAAGGGCCGCGCGGAAATCGTAGAGCTGCGCATCGACAGTGCCAGCAAGCTTCGGGATCTGCCCCTGAGTGATTTAGGCACCGTGGTCAAGTGCCGGGTGCTGGTGTGCGCAGTGCTCCGCTCCGGAAACGCCATTGCCCCCAGCGGCAACTTTATCCTGAAGGAGGGTGACCGGGTTTTCGTGACCGCGCCCACCGCTAATCTTGCCATCCTGCTGAAAAGCTTGGGTATCGTCACCAGAAAAGTCCGCAATGTGCTTTTGTGCGGCGGCGGTATGGTCAGCTATTATTTATCCTCCCTTTTGGAGGACGATCAGATGTCTGTTCGCATTTTGGAAAAGGACCACGACCGCTGTGTGACCCTGGCCGGACTCCTTGCCCAGGCCACTGTGATCCACGGTGACTGCAGCGCCCAGGCTACCCTGGACGATCAGGGACTGGAAAATATGGATGCTGTGGTGACCCTGACAGGTCTGGACGAGACCAATATGGTGGTATCCCTGTATGCCGGCAGCCGTCAGGTGCCGCAGATCATCACCAAGCTCAGCCGCAGCGAAAACAACGCTTTGGCCGACACCATGGCCCTGGGCAGTACCATCTCCCCTATGGAGCTGTGCTGCAACAACATCGTGCGTTACGTCCGGGCCATGCAAAACCAAACCGGCGCGGCTATTTCTGTCCACACCATTGCTGACGGACAGGTAGAGGCTGTGGAATTTTTGGTAGACGAGACCACTCGCTTCTGTGAAACTCCCCTGCGGCAGATCAAGCTCAAACCCAATGTGCTGATTTCCAGCATTACCCACGGAGCCGACACCCAGGTCCCCAACGGCAATTCCGTTTTTGTCCCCGGTGACACCGTGGTAGTGGTCACCAGCGGTCGGGGCGTGCTCCACCGCATCAACGATATTTTTGCCTGAGGTCCTGTATGAACTATAAGATGATGGGGCGTTTCATCGCCCAACTGATAAGCATTGAGGGCGTATTTTTGCTGCCCGCGCTGTGTATCAGCCTGTTTTACGGTGAGCATAGCGCTGTGCGCGGCTTTGCCCTGACGGTGGCCATCATTCTGGCTGTCAGTGCCTTGCTGTACACCCTGTGCCGCCGTGCCGGACGGTTGTTCGGCGCCCGGGAGGGCCTGGTATGCGTGGGTCTGAGCTGGATCATTTTAAGTCTGCTGGGCGCTCTGCCCTTTTTCCTGTCCGGGCATATCCCCAACTACATTGATGCCCTGTTTGAAACCGTTTCCGGCTTTACCACCACCGGCGCGTCCATTTTGTCCGATGTAGAAAGCCTGCCCAGAGGTCTTTTATACTGGCGCAGCTTCACCCACTGGGTCGGCGGTATGGGCGTTTTGGTGTTCCTGCTGGCCATCTCCACCGGCGGTGAGCAGGGCAAAGGCTTTACCATGCATCTGATGCGCGCGGAAAGCCCCGGCCCGGATGTGGGCAAGCTGGTGCCGAAAATGAAGCAGACGGCCACCATTCTCTACGGCATTTACATCGTCCTTACGATCGTAAATATTGTGCTTCTGCTGCTGGGCGGTATGAATTGGCTGGATGCGCTGTGCACCGCCTTTGGTACCGCCGGTACCGGCGGCTTCGGTGTTCGGAACGACTCCATTGCCAGCTTCAGCCCCTACATTCAAAATGTCACCACTGTGTTTATGCTGCTGTTCGGCGTAAACTTCAGCTGCTACTACCTGCTGCTTTTGCGGCAATTTCGAGGGGTGTTCCGGGACGAGGAGCTGCGGACCTATGTTGGGATCGTCATTGCCGCTATTGTGCTGATCAGCCTGAACACCTTCAGCATCTACGGCAATTTGGCCGATACCGTCCGCCACGCCGCCTTCAAGGTAGGCTCCATTATGACCACCACCGGCTCTACCACCACCGATTACGAACTGTGGCCTGCCTTCTCCAAGGGCATCCTTCTGACCCTGATGGTGATCGGTGCCTGCGCCGGCTCTACCGGCGGCGGCATCAAGGTGGCCCGTGTGCTGCTGCTGCTGAAAAGCCTGCGCCGGAACATCCGCCAGATCATGAACCCCAAAAAGGTGATGGTGGTGCGCAACAACGGCCGGCCAGTGGACGAAAAGGTCCTGGACAATACCAACGCCTATTTGGCGGCCTATGTGGTCATTGTCATCGTCTGCTACCTGCTGATCTCCCTGGACGGCTTTTCCATTGGCACCAACCTTTCCGCCGTGTTGGCCTGCTTCAACAACATCGGCCCCGGCATGGAAACAGTCGGTCCTATGTTCAACTATGGCTGCTACAGTGATTTTTCCACTGTGGTATTATCGCTTGCCATGCTGGCAGGCCGCCTGGAGATCTTCCCCATTTTGGTTCTTTCATCCCGAAGTGCCTGGAAAGGCCGCTAACCTTTGCATATAAAAAGGGCGTTGCAAATGGCTTGCAACGCCCCTGTTTTTTATTTCATCAGTTTACAAACCAGCTCTGTGTAAGCAGCCGGATCCTCCAAGGGCAGGTCCGCCAAAAGCTGGGCCTGAGCGCACAAAAGTGCCGCATAATCCTTTGCTGTTTCCGGATCCTGGGCCATTTTGATCTCCAGGGCCTGCACCGCGGGATGCTGGGGATTTAACTCCAGGATCCGCTCCGTGGGGAAGTTAAACTCCGGATTCATCCGCTTCATATACTTCTCCATTTCAAAGCTCATGCCGGTACCCGGCACCATGCACACCGGTGCATCTCCCAAATTGGCAGACAGCCGCACCTGGCTGACCTTCTGATCCAGGCTGTCCTTCACAAAGGTCAGCAAGCTTTGCTTCTGCTCTGTCTGCTGCTTGAGCTGCTCCTTCTCCTCCTCGGACTGCAGTCCCAGGTCTTCGGTAGCCGCATTGCAGAAGGACTTCTCACTATAGGTCATCAGGGTCTGGGGAATGAACTCGTCTACCTCCTCGGTAAACAGCAGCACATCGTAGCCCTTATCCGCCAACAGCTTTACCTGGGGCAATTTGGACAGACGCTCCGGGCTTTCGCCGGAAACATAATAGATCTTCTCCTGGCCTTCTGCCATGGCTTCTACATACTGCTTCAATGTGATCAGCTTCTGCTGTGCATTGCTGTAGAACAGCAAAAGATCCTGGGTAGCCTCCTTATGGGCGCCGTACTGGGCCACTGTACCGTACTTAAGCTGACGGCCAAAGGCGGCAAACACTTGCTCGTAAGCATCCCGGTCATTTTCCTGCATGGAAAGCAGCTCGAACTTGATCTTCTTTTCAATACCCTTGGCGATCACCTTGAGCTGGCGGTCATGCTGCAGCAGCTCCCGGCTGATATTCAGGGACAGATCCTGGCTGTCCACCACGCCCCGGACAAAGCTGAAATGCTCCGGCAGCAGGTCCTTGCAGGACTCCATGATCATCACGCCGGAGGAATAAAGCTGCAGACCGGCCTCAAAATCCTTGCTGTAGTAATCAAAAGGAGCCTTGGAGGGGATATACAGCAAGGTCTTAAAGGAAACGCTGCCCTCAGCATTGAAGCTGATCACCTTGGCAGGCTTATTGTAATCAAAGAACTTTTCCCGGTAGAAGCTGTTGTATTCCTCTTCCGTCACATCCTTTTTATTCCGCTGCCAAATGGGCACCATGGAATTCAGGGTATCCATCTCGGTGTAGCTTTCATATTCCGGCTTATCCTCCGGGCTGTCCTCCTTCAGGCGGGACTTGCTGACTTCCATGCAAATGGGATAGCGGATATAGTCGGAGTACTTCTTCACCAAAGACCGGATCTCATACTCCTGCAGGAACCGGGTGTACTTTTCGTCCTCCGTGTCCTTTTTCAGGGTCATGATCACATCCGTGCCGGGATACTCACGCTCTGCCTCGGTGATGGTATAACCGTCTGCGCCGTCGGATACCCACTTCCAGGCGGTATCCTGACCGTACTTTTTGGAGATCACAGTCACGGAGTCTGCCACCATAAACGCAGCGTAGAAGCCAACACCAAACTGACCGATAATATCGATATCCTCAGTTTCCTCCATCTCCTGCTTGAAGCCCAAAGAGCCGGACTTGCAGATGGTGCCCAGATTTTCTTCCAGCTCCTCCTTGGTCATACCGATGCCCCGGTCGGAAACCGTCAGGATGCCTGCATCCTCTGCGCGGGTAATGGTGATCTTCAGCTCACTGCGGTCGATGGCGATCTTATCATCAGTCAGGGCAGTATAAGCCAGCTTGTCCATTGCGTCGCTGGCATTGGAGATGATCTCCCGGAGGAAGATCTCCTTATGGGTGTAAATCGAATTGATCATCAGGTCCAGAAGTCTTTTCGACTCGGCCTTAAACTGTTTTTTTGCCATATTTTTTGCTCCTTTGCTTTAGCACTCTTTTTGTCTGAGTGCTAAAATTATAGCACACTCTGAAAAAAAAGCAAGTCCCTTTAAAAAAGTTCTTTAAATATTTACAATTATGTGCTAAGATTATAATGAATGATTATGTGCCTGAATACAGGTCGAATAAAATGAGGTAATAAAAAATGATCACAGTCAGCAATTTAGGTATGCAATTCGGCGGTCAATGGCTGTTCCAGCATGTTGACCTGCAATTTTTGCCCGGCAACTGCTATGGCATCATCGGTGCCAACGGTGCCGGCAAGTCCACTTTCCTGCGGATTTTATACGGTGAGTTAGACTCCACCGCAGGC
Organism: Oscillospiraceae bacterium; assembly: GCA_017435615.1. GTDB lineage: Bacteria > Bacillota > Clostridia > Oscillospirales > Oscillospiraceae > Faecousia. The sequence goes on from JAFSET010000004.1 coordinate 50,349, forward strand.
TTTATCTCCATTCCGGAGGAGCTGCGCGTTTCCGTATTGAAGCAGAACCAAAATGCCTATGACCAGTACACCATTATGGATACGGTCATTATGGGCAACCAGCATCTTTACGATGTAATGAAGGAAAAGGACGCCATCTACGAAAAGCCGGATTTCACCGATGAGGACGGCATCCGAGCCTCCGAGCTGGAGGTGGAATTTGCCGAGATGGGCGGCTGGGAGGCTGAGTCCGACGCTTCCCGGATGCTGCAGGGATTGGGCGTTCCCACTGATCTGCACTATGATTTGATGGCAGAAACCGACCCCCGGCTGAAGGTGAAGGTGCTGCTGGCTCAGGCACTGTTCGGCAATCCGGATATCGTTATGCTGGACGAGCCCACCAACAACCTGGACATCGACTCCATCAACTGGCTGGAGGACTTCCTGCTGGACTTCCCCGGCATGGTCATTGCGGTTTCCCATGACCGCCACTTCCTGAACACCGTCTGCACCCATACCGTAGACATTGACTACGGCAAGATCAAGATATATGTGGGCAACTACGACTTCTGGTATGAATCCTCCCAGATGGTGCAGGCCATGATCCGCAACAAAAATAAGCGCAACCAGGAAAAGATCGAAGAGCTGCAGCTCTTTATTCAACGCTTCTCTGCCAACAAGTCCAAGGCCAAGCAGGCTACCGCAAGACGGAAGCTGTTGGATAAGCTGACTGTTGAGGAAATGCCCTGCTCTACCCGTCGGTATCCCTTTGTGGGCTTCCAGCCGGAGCGTGAGCTGGGTAAGGATATCCTGACTGTCAAGGATGTTTCCGTCACCGTGGATGGCGAAAAGCTGCTGGACAATGTCTACTTCTCTGTGGGCAAAAATGACAAGATCGCTTTCGTTGGCGAAAACGAGCTGGCACAGACCGCGCTGTTTCAGATCCTGATGGGTGAGCTGGAGCCGGACGAGGGCTCTATCAAGTGGGGTATCTCCACTGTTCGCAGCTATCTGCCCAAGGATAACACCCCTTATTTTGAGGGTAACAAGATGGAGCTGGTGGACTGGCTGCGTCAGTATTCCGCCAAGAAGGACGATGTGTACCTGCGTGGCTTCCTGGGCCGGATGCTGTTCTCCAACGAAGATGTATTCAAGCCGGTGGATGTACTCTCCGGCGGTGAGAAGGTCCGGTGTATGCTGTCGAAAATGATGCTCTCCGGTGCCAACGTAGTGCTGTTGGATCAGCCCACCAACCACCTGGATATGGAATCCATTCAGGCTGTCAACAAGGGCCTGGAAGCATTTCCCGGCGTAGTGCTGCTGGCCAGCCACGACCACGAAATGCTCACCTCTGTCTGTAACCGTGTGATCGCCTTCCAGCCTGACGGCACCATTGTGGACCGCTACGGCACCTACGATGACTATTTGGACTGGCTGAAAAACAAGGAGTAAGTTATGCAAAAAATATTAGATATCATTTCTGAAAAAATGCAGGCGGCTTTTGTGGCGGCCGGTTACGACGCCGCCTACGGCAAGGTGACCGTATCCAACCGGCCCGACCTGTGCCAATATCAGTGCAACGGTGCGCTGTCTGCCGCTAAAGCTTATAAATGTGCCCCCATTCAGATCGCAAACGCTGTGGCAGAGCAGCTCAGTGGCCAGGACTTTTCTATGTGTCAGGCTGTGATGCCCGGCTTTATCAACTTAAATCTTTCTGACAGCTTTTTAGCAGACTATCTGGAGCAGATGCGTACTGCCCCGGATTTTGGTGTTCAGAAAGACGGCAGCGGTAAAACCGCCATTATCGACTATGGCGGAGCCAATGTGGCCAAGCCTCTGCACATCGGTCACCTGCGCCCGGCCATCATCGGCGAAGCCCTGAAACGGCTGCACAGCTTTATGGGCTACAACACCATCGGTGACATCCATTTGGGTGACTGGGGTCTGCAAATGGGCCTGATCATCGCAGAGCTGCACCGCCGTCAGCCGGAGCTTTGCTACTTTGAAGAGGGCTTCTCCGGTCCTTATCCGGAAGAGGCACCCTTTACCCTGTCGGAGCTGGAGGAGATCTATCCCACTGCCTCTGCCAGAAAGAAGGATGACCCGGATTTCGCTCACGAGGCTCACATTGCCACCTTCCAGCTACAGCAGGGACATCCCGGCTACCGGGCCATTTGGAATCACATTATGCGCATATCCCTGGCAGATCTGCACAGAATTTACGATATGCTGGATGTTCACTACGAAGCTTGGCTGGGCGAAAGCGATGCCGACCCCTACATTCCGGCTATGATCGAGGACCTCAAGGCTAAGGGCCACGCGGTTATGAGTGAGGGCGCACTGGTCTTCCCCGTTGCGGAGGAAGGCGACAAAAAGGAAATTCCTCCCTGTATCCTCATTAAGTCTGACGGTGCTGCCATCTACGCCACCACCGATTTAGCTACAATGGTCCAGCGTATGCAGGACCACAACCCCCACAAGATGCTTTATGTCACCGACAAGCGGCAGAATCTGCACTTTGAGCAGGTGTTCCGGGCAGCAAAAAAAGGCGGCATCGTTTCTCAGGAAACCGTCCTGGAGCACGTGGGTCACGGCACCATGAACGGTGCTGACGGCAAGCCCTTCAAGACCCGTGACGGCGGCGTGCTGCGCTTGGAACAGCTTTTGAAGGATATGACGGACTTTGTCCGGAGCAAAGTGGTGGAAAACAAGATCGTTTCCGACGATCAGGTGGAGGCCACCACTGCCAAGATTGCCCTTGCAGCGCTGAAATACGGCGACCTCTCCAATCAGCCCACCAAGGATTACAACTTCGACTTGGAGCGTTTTGCCGCCTTTGAGGGCAACACGGGACCCTATATTCTGTACACCATCGTGCGGATCAAATCCATTTTGTCCCGCTACGGTGCCTGGGAGGAGCTGCCCATCAAGCTGCCTACCAACGACCACGCCAAGGAGCTGATGCTGTGCATCACCCGGCTGGGCCCGGCACTGGAAAGCGCGCTGCGCACCTCCAGTCCCAACCTGATCTGCGCCTACATCTACGAGCTGGCCGGCGCTGTAAACAAATTCTACCACGAAACCAGAATTCTCACAGAAGAAGATCCGGCCTTGCAGCAGGGTTATATCTCCCTGATTGGCCTGGCCAAACGGATTTTGGAGCAGTGTATCCATATTTTGGGCTTCTCTGCCCCTGACAAGATGTAATGATACAAAACGCAGGCACTTTTCCCGGAAGTGCCTGCGTTAAATACACTTTTAGGCATAAAACTGCGGCACATTTCCATTGGGAAATGTGCCGCAAAAATTATGATTGGATTACTTTGTGTATTCCAGGCAGATCCAGCCCTGGGAGGTTTTGCCCCACTTTACGCCGTCTACCTTTTTGGTTTTTGTAACGGTGACCTTAGCGCCACTGTACAGGTAACCGACGATGGAATTGTTTGTGCCTGCGCCGCTGCGCACACACAGACAGCTTGCCGTTACCGTTTTGACCTCGCCGGTTTCGGATGCGCTGCCGCTTTGGTTATTGGACGCGCTGTCCAGCTTTACATAGTCCATGCTGATCCAGCCCTGGGAAATCTTACCCCAGGTGGCCGAGCCAACTGTCTTGGTCTGGGTAATGGTCACCTTCGCACCGGGATCCAGGAAGCCCACAATGGAGTAGGATGTACCTGCCCCGCTGCGGACACGGAGTACATCGGAGGATGTGACCGTTCCTGTAGAGGAAGTGGTGGAAGAATTCTGTCCCGAAGAAGTGGTGCCACCGCTGCTCTGGCTCTTTACGGAAATATATTCCATACTGACCCAGCCCTTGGAGGTCTTGCCCCATGTGGTAGAGCCTACAGTCTTCGTCTTGGTAACCGTTACGCTTTCACCTTTGTAATAATAGCCGGCAATGCCGTAGTTGATACCGGCGCCGCTGCGGATATTCAGCACGCCACAGGTGACGGTTCCGGTCTGACCGGAGCTGCCGGAGGACTGCTGATCGTTTTGGGCACCGCTGTCCTCTTTTTTGTCCAGTGTGATATAGCTCATGCTGACCCAGCCGTTGGAGATCTTGCCCCAAATCATCGAGCCAACTGTTTTTTGCTTGGTAATGGTTACCTTTTCGCCGGAATAAATCGTATCTACCGTGGCATAACCGGTACCGGGACCTTCCCGGACACACAGATACGGATCTGCATTGACTGTGCCGGTGACCTTGTCTTCCTTGGGTTCAGTAGGTGCGACAGTGGTTTCCGGTTCGGTAGGCTTTTGGGTTGCAGGAGGCTCGGTAGGCTCCGGTTCGTTGCCGTTCTGTCCGGAGATCACCTGATCGTAGTTGGTATAATCCAGGCAGATCCAGCCGCCATCATACTGGCCCCAGGTATAGCCGCCGCTTTTGCGCACCTGCAGGATATCAAACTTTTCACCGGTGTCCGCAATGCCGATAGCGGCATAGTTGGTGCCGGGTCCCTTGCGCAGGTTCACGCCGTCTGTGGTAACCTTTACGGTGATCGGATCAGAATTCTCGCTGGGATCCACATCCTCCAGCTCCTTCCACCGGGCATACAGCACGGTGCCGTTGTGCTCCTTTTTCAGGGTGCGCACCTTGGTTCCGCCAACCTGAGCTGTGTACCAACCGTCAAAGGTATAGTTATCATAGGTTGCCGTAGCAGTGATCTTTGCGGTCAGGTCCGCATCGTAGCCCTGAACCTTTTGGGTAGCAGAGCCGCCGTTGGCATCGTATGTAACATAGCAGAAATTGGAAGGTGCCGTCCGGGAATATACCTCATTGAGGAACATATTGGCCTCGGAAAGACGGCGGCGGATCAAAAAGCCCTGTACCTGTCCACCGGCGTTGCACCAACGGGCAAAGGCATCGATCAGATCGTTGCCTGTGGCACCGCCCACGACCTTCTGATAAATATTCTGGCTGGAATTGCCGATCCAGGCTGTTCCCATATTATAAGAGAAGGACACCACAGCGTCGAACTGTCCCTGGGTCAGGGTCAAGCCTTCTTTGTCGATCAGCTTGGTGTTGACGATCCGCTCTGTATTGGTCAGGTAGTTGCGCAGCAGCAGCTCCGCCTCAGACTCGGTGATGCCGTTTTCCTGGTAGTAATCCAGCATATCACTGGGGCACCGGGTGCCATAACCGATGGAGTACTGACCGTAATCCCAGGTCGGATACTTGATAAAGCCCTCCTCCAGCTTCAGAACCTTGATCAGCTTATCGCTGACCTTCATCTGAGAGTCTGCCCGGGCAGGCTGGGCAGTCAGCGCAAATATGCTTACCGCCAGTATCAGTATCAGCACAAGGCTGGTAATTCGCTTCATTGGTAAATCGCTGCTCCTTTCGTAGTTCGCTCAAATCGATCGGTGTCATTATAGCAGACAGGCGCAACAATTTCAACCCCCAAAACAAAAAAATTACATATTTGTTACTCTTTCTATTGAAATAAAGTTAGGAGTTTTCTTGGTTTTATGCCGTTTTGGATATATTTTCTATATTTTCTGTCGAAAATTCGTTTACATAATTCCAATCACGCCCACTTATGCAACCATATTCCATTGCAAATGGCGGGATTTTATGATACAGTAATGCTGAAATTCGGGCTATCTACGGAGGGATCATGATGAAACAGGTGCTGATTGCCATGAGTGGCGGCGTTGACAGCTCCGCCGCTGCGTTTCTGCTGAAAAGCCAGGGCTACCGCTGTCTTGGCGGCACCATGCTGTTATGGGAGCGCGATGGTCAGTCTGCCGCCGACGCCCAAGCCGTGGCTGAGCGTTTGGACATGACCTATCATACCTTTGATGCCGCGGAGCTGTTTCGTCAGCAGGTCGTCGCACCGTTTATACAGGACTATGAGCAGGGACTGACACCTAACCCCTGCATCCGTTGTAACAATACGCTCAAGTTTTCCTATCTGCTGGACCAGGCTCTGGCCTTAGGCTGTGACTATATCGCGACCGGTCACTATGCCCGGCTTGCCCAAGACCCTGTCACCGGCCGAACCTTATTATATAAGGCAGTCAATGAAGCCAAGGACCAAAGCTACTTTTTGGCAGGCCTGACGCAGCATCAACTTTCTCACAGTATGTTCCCCTTAGGCGGATACGAAAAAGAACAAATCCGGCAAATCGCTGAGCTGCAGGGACTGATCACCGCCAGAAAACGGGATTCACAGGATATCTGCTTTATTCCCGACGGAGATTACAAGGCATTTATGGAACGCTACACCGGGACCCATTATCCCTGTGGTATGTTTGTGGACCTGCAAGGCAAGCCTGTGGGCCGGCACACCGGTGCGGTGGGCTACACCATCGGTCAGCGCAAGGGACTGGGACTGGCTATGGGCGCGCCGGTATATGTATGCAGCAAGGATATGCAGCAAAATACCGTTACCGTTGGCCCTGAGCAGCAGCTTTTCTCCCGGGAGCTTACAGGCCGGGACAGCAATTTTATCCCCTTTGAGCAGCTTATAGAGCCCATGCGTGTGACCGCCAAGACCCGGTCCCGTCAGGCACCCCAGGAGGCCACCGTGTATCCTTTGGAGAATAACCGCATCCGGGTGGTGTTTGATCAGCCCCAGCGGGCTATCACACCCGGTCAGGCGGTCGTTCTCTACGACGGGGACCTGGTCGTCGGCTCCGCTACGATCCTGTAAATTCCGATTTATCGCTCTTATATCGCAATCAATCGGAATAATGCTAAATGCATAATGCACAATGCTTAAACATCGCAAAAGCAATACATTTATTTAGCATTTATCATTTATAATTTAGCATTGCAGTTGTCTTACAACTGCCCCATAATCCATAATTGGGGGCTGCAGAATGATCTGCAGCCCCCACAAGCTTTCTATACTTACAGCTCAGAATAGCCAAAGCTGTTGACCAGTGCATCCAGCTTGATGCCCTCCTTGCAGAAGGGGCACTCCCGGTAGTCATAGCTTTGATAATCCCCCAGGTCGTTCACATTGTAAATGGAACGAACAGGATAATCCGCCACAGACTCTGTGGCACTGTAGATGGATGCGACCCCTGCGACAAAACCGCCGTAGTAGCCAATAGCCTCGATGCTGCGCTTGGCGGTAAAGCCGGTGGTCACGGAGGCCATCAGCACCAAAACATGCTTACCCCGGATCATAGGCTGGATATTCTGCCGGAAGATCAACTGGGAATTGGCGTTATACTCCGGCTCCACCACATAAATGGTCTGATGCTGGTTAATGGTCCGAAATCCGCTTTTCGTCAGCTCCTCGGCTACACAGGTACCCAGCACCGCAGTACCGTCCAGGCACAGCACCGTATCCACAGGGGTATTATTCACAAAATGGGACACCAACTGGTGGGCACTGGCTTTGGCCTCACTCAGACGGGTCTTTGCCAGAGTAATATCAATAAAGTAATTGATGTGGCTGTGATTGGTTGCAAAATGGCCCTGTGCGTAACGCAGAGGGACGTCACCACGGACGATCGGCAATCTTTTCAGTTCAATCATATTCATTTCCTCCAGGTTCTTTTTGAAAAAAGAAAAAACGTCCTCAATGCGCCGGCAGAAGCGTTCTTACCGGCACAATGAAAAAACGCTTTTTTTCATTATAACCTGAATATGCGGTTTTTGGCAAGTAAAAAGCTGACGGCATTTTGTCCAATTTTTTCAGGACTTTTCTGTGCAAGGTGACAACCTTACAAATCGTAGCCAGGCAGCATAGGCGCCTGCTTTTCGAACTGCCGGGCGATCACACGGCAGATCTTCTTTTGGGCGATCATTTGGCGGACTTTGGCAAAGCTGGCCCACTGCACGCCGTCTGTTTCTCCGGGAAGCAGGCGGATCTCTTCGATGGGCGTACTGCGCAGGAGCAGATAGTAATCAAAATGGGCGTTGCGGTCCCGGCCTGTGTCAATGAGCTGGAATTCTTCCTGGCGGGCCTGAATACCGGTCTCCTCATACAGCTCCCGGGCTATGGCCTGCAGGCTGGTCTCCCCTGCCTGGACCGCGCCGCCGGAATTCTCCCAGGTGCCGGGAAAGGTCTTTTCCGGAGCCCGGCGAGTCAGCAGCACATTACCCTTGCCGTCGCAGACCCACACGCACACCACCAGCCCGTACTCCCCTTTTCCCCAGTGAGTACCGCGCAAATGGGTCCTGCCGGTGAGGTTTCGGTCTTTATCGTAAATATCGTTATATTCCATAAGGCACGCTCTTTTCCCAATGAATACCCACATTATAGCATATATCGGAACAAAACACAATCCTTTCACAAAAAAATGGGTCTGATGCAGTGTTCGCTGCACCTGACCCATTATTTGCGGTAAAACGGAAGGATCGACAGCCAAAGCCGCTTCTTCCGGCTGATCCAAACCTTCTTTTCCTCACCCTCAGTCCGGGCGATCTCTTTATCCAAGTATCGAAGCTCTCTGTGAAACCACTGCAACCACAGCAACAGCCGTACCGCCAATATTATCAGCAGAATTGCCGCGATCAGTATGATCGCAACCATCGCAACACCGTCATCCATTTGCATTTTCCATCCTTGTGCGTTGATCTAAAAATGTACAACAAAAATCGTCGCACGTATTTTACAATCAAATGATAGAAAATACAATGGGTTTATTTCATTTTCAGCAGAACGCACAAAATTCGGCAAAATGATACACAGATCAATCCAGACTTTTGCCCGTATCCCGGTAGGCGCTGTCCATAGGGCTTACCCGGTCGGTTTCCTTTTGATACCGGCAAACCACATTTGCAGCCAGGTCCACGGGAAGCAGCGTGCCGGCTCCGGCCACGCAGCCGCCGGGACAGGCCATGCCCTCCAGCAGGTAGCCGTTATATTTTCCCGCCTTGGCCAGGGTCATCAGCTTGCGACACTCCCGGAGACCCTCTGCCCGGGCGGTGTTGATCTTCATATCCGCGTTCATTTCCGAGGCAAGATCCGCAACGGCCTTGGCAACACCGCCGGCCACCGCAAAGCCACGGCCTGCGGCGGTACCCTCATTCAGGTCATACATAGGCTCAATGGTCTCAAAGTCGATATTTTTCGCCTCAAACATGCCCTGCAGCTCTTCAAAGGTCAGGACGAAATCCACATCTGAGCGAATATCCTCCCGGATAGCCTCCAGCTTTTTCGCAGCACAGGGCCCCACAAATACCACCTTGCAGCCGGGATATTTCTTCTTCATCAGCCGGGCTGTAAACACCATAGGGGTCAGGGTCATGGAGATATTTTTCGCCTCACCGGGGAACAGCTTATAGATCATGGAGTGCCAGGCAGGACAGCAGGATGTAGCCATATAGGGCTGCTCACCGGGGACTTTCTCGATAAAGTCCTTGGCTTCCTCGATGGTACACATATCCGCACCCACCGCGACCTCCACGATCCGCTCGAAACCCAACTGCTTCATAGCGGCAATGAACTTTCCCGGCGTGGAGTGCTTGCCAAACTGACCGATAAAGGCAGGAGCAACAATGGCGATCACCTTCTCCCCTTCCATAATGGAACGGACCACCTGATAGATCTGACCCTTGTCCACAATGGCACCGAAGGGGCAGCTCACCAGGCATTGACCGCAGGAAACACACTTATCCTGGTCAATGACCGCCTTGCCGTTAGCATCGGAGCCAATCGCATCCATACCGCAGGCTGCCTGACAGGGCCGCTGCAGGTGGATGATGGCATTGTAGGAGCAAGCCTTGGCGCACTTGCCGCATTTGATACACTTGTCCTGATCGATCATGCTTTTGCCGTTGACAAAGGAAACAGCCCCCTTGGGACAAACCTTTTGGCAGGACGCGGCCAAGCAGTTCTGACAGCTTTCTGTGACCCGGTACTGATTGGTAGGACAGGCGTGGCAGGCGTAAGGAATGATGTTGATCAGCGGCGGCTCATAGTACTGCTCAGCTACCGCCGCGGCATCCATGCCCTCGGTCATCAAGCTCCGGGTCTGCACCGGCCGGATCGAAAGGCCCATAGCCAGCCGCACCCGTTCACCGGCAATGGCACGCTCCAAAAAGACAGATTCCCGGTGCAGCGGCTGATCACCCGGCACGATGATATAAGGCAGATCCTCTGCCTTTTGGTAGTCTCCACCCTCGTAGGCCATCCGGGCCACCTCGGTGAATACTTTTTTCCGAATATCGGTAATCAGGGAAGGAATTCCTCTCATAAAAAGCTCCTTTTGTATGTTTTTGTTCATTATATCAAAGAACGACCGGGCAATCAACCTCTTTTATTAGGGAAATTTCTGCATATTAAAACCTGATCAAATTTCAGTTTATCGAGCTGTTACTGGCATTAAATTGCCGCCTTATGGGCGGCGCAATGCTGCGCATTGCAAGAGAACGGATTGCCACGCCAGTGTGCGCACTGGCTCGCAATGACAAGTCGGTAGGTTTTTACCGTTTCGTTAAACAGGAAAAACGCTGATGCGTAACATTTTTTCTCCTTTTGCAGCAAAACAAAAA